>JBMCIH010000284.1:0-4039 GCA_048617055.1 Marinobacter sp.
CCTGCACGACCACGCCATCACTCCGGACCTGGAAGGCTTCTTCAAGGCCGAGTTCCACTTCGATGCTGAAGCGAATGAAGGTGACGGCGAAGACGGTATCTACGATATCGACGAAGCCTACATCGGTGTCCGTGGCGACAACTTCGGTCAGCTGTGGGTGGGTAAGGATGACAGCACCTATGAGCGTGCCGTTGATGGCATCGCCCAGTACTATGAAGCTGCCGATCTGAGCATTGGCCCCGACTACACCACAGGTGAAGATGACCTGATCCAGTACATGTCCCCGTCCTTCGGTGGCTTGTCCATCTGGGGCGCCGTTCAGTTTAACGGTGACAATGATGCCCGGACTGATGGTGACAAGTCTTACCCGTGGCAGCTGGCTGCGGTTTACTCCATGGATGCTCTCGAGCTGGCTGCCGCTGTCGACTCCAATGACAATGGTGACGGCGACAACGAGAACACTTACGGCGTGCGTGGCACCTACACCCTGGATAACCTGGCACTGAGTGCTGAATACCACACTCGTGACGATTCTTACGACCTGTTTGGTGTTCAGGGCGTTTACACCCTGGGTGCAAACCGCTTTGCTCTGTCCTACGAGCTGGCTGACGCAGATGAAGGTGATGCCGATCGGGACACCATCACCCTGCAGGCCCTGCACAACCTGTCCGACAACATGTACGTCTACTTTGAAGGCTACCTGGGCGGCGGTGACGACGTATATGGTTACAATGAAATCGACACCGACGGCGATGGTGAAAATGATGCATTCGCGGATTTCTCCGACGAGCGCTCAGTCGCAGCCGTTGGCGCAGTCTACTACTTCTGATCAGCTAACCAGCTGAAACCAGAAGCGGTAAAGAAAAACCGGCAGCCTTCGGGCTGCCGGTTTTTTTGTTTATGCTGGCTGGAAAGCCGAACGGGGGAGGCACCATGGCAGAAGAACTGGAAATCAAACTGAGCCTGACACCGGACGCACTGAATCAGGCACGGCAGTGGCTGCTGGCCCAGGCCGGTGCCCGGGCCGGTGGCGGGAAGCGGTTACTCAACCGGTATTACGACACACCGGATGGGGACCTCAACCGGCAGCAGGTGGCGCTGCGCGTGCGCCAGGCTGGCGACCATTATATCCAGACCCTCAAGGCCCAGGGCGAATTCGTCGATGGTGCCCACCGGCGCCAGGAGTGGGAGTGGCCCCTGACCGGCACCGGACTCAACATTGGCCTGCTCGCGGATACCCCGGCGGGGGAAGGCGTGAACCTGGCGGAGCTGGCCCCGGTGTTCGAGACCAACTTTCAGAGACGGGTGGTGATGCTGGAAGGTCAAAGCGCCACCATAGAATGTGCCCTGGATCAGGGCAGCATTGTGGCGGGTGACCAGAGCCGGGATCTGTGCGAGCTGGAGCTTGAACTGAAAGAGGGCAGCTCCGGTGCCCTGCTGGACTGGGCACGGGAGCTGGCGGATCAGGTGCCGGTATTCCTGAACCTGATCAGCAAGGCGGAGCAGGGCTATGCGCTGGCGGGCCTGCACACGCCCTCGCCCCTTTCCGACCGCGAGCCACTGGTTACGCGGGTGCTGCATGGCCTCTCCCGGGCCTGGCTGGCCGGCGTGGGTGACCGTGCGCTTGAGGCGGATCTGCAGGATCTGGCATCGGGTGACAGTATGCCCGCCGCCCTGGCCAAGGACCTGGGCTGGTTGCTGGCGTGTCTGCAGGCGGGCCAGCCAGTGGCGGAGCTGGCCAGCGCTTCAACCCGGCTCGGGCAGCTTCAGCTGGCGCTGCTCACCCTGGAAGTGCGTTAACGGGGCGGGCCGGCCATACCGGTTCGGGAGAGCCTTCCGGTTTAACGCTATGGCTGGCTCAGAACGGCGGTGGCAATACCGAAGTAGATGAGTACACCGCTGACGTCTGCGATGGTGGTGATCAGGGGCGTACTGGCGGTGGCGGGGTCGAAGTTCAGCTTGTCCAGCACAAACGGCAGCAGCATGCCCACAATGCTGCCGATCAGTACCACCAGCACCATGGACAGGGCCACCACCACCGCAATGGCGGGGCCGGCCCGGAACAGGCCGATCACCATCACCGCCGCGGCCATGGTGAGGCCCAGCCCCGTCGCCACCAGTATGTCCTTGCCCAGCAGCCTGCCCCAGTCCCGGGTGGTCACGTCCCCGGTTGCCATGCCCCGCACCATCAGGGTGGCGGACTGGGCGCCGGCATTACCGGCACTGGCCACCAGCAGGGGCATGAAGAACAGCAGCGCAATATGCTCTGAGATGGTCTGCTCGAAATAGGCAATGCCGGCGCCGGTGAATATATTGGCGAACACCAGGATCACCAGCCACTGCACCCGTGAGCGATAGAGCGAAAAGGCTGAAGCGGTTTTCAGGCCGGTTTCGAGCCGGCCCACGGTGGCGCCCTTGTGAATATCCTCGGTAGCCTCCGCCTCTGCCACGTCCATGGCATCATCATAGGTGACGATGCCCACCAGGCGTCCATCGTCGTCCACAATGGGCAGTGCCAGCAGGTCGTAGCGGGAAATCAGTCGCGCCACTTCTTCCTGGTCGGTGTCGGTATGGGCTGACACCAGGCCGGTGGCCATCAGCGAATCCACCAGAGTGCCGGGCGCGCTGATGATCAGGTTGCGCAGGGAAATGGCCCCCAGCAGTTTCTGGTCACTGTCGACCACGTAGGCCTGGTAGATGGTTTCCTTGTCCGGCGCCGTATTGCGCAGCAGGGCGAGGGCCGAGGCCACCGTCATGCCCGAGCTGACCACCGCATAGTCGGACGTCATCAGGGCCCCGGCGGTGCCTTCCTCGAAGCTGGCCAGGCGAAGCAGGTCTTCCCGTTCGCGGCTGGCCAGGGACTGGAACAGGGCGTGCTGCTGGTTTTCGTCCAGCAGGTTGAAGAAATCCGCCCGTTCGTCCGCCGACATGTCGGTGACAATACCGGCCAGTTCCCGGTTGGGAATCAGCCGGGCAAAGACCCGCTGCACTGCGGGTTCTATGTAGCCGAAGATCTTGGCCTGCTGGTCCATCGGCAGGCTTTGCAGCAGGCGCAGGCCGGTGTTCTCATCTTCTTCACCGGTGTGCTCGATGAATTCCGCCAGATCAGCGGCGTTAAAGGCGGAGGCGGCGGCCTGGATCTCGTCCTTACGCCGGGTTGCCAGGGCGTCGTGGAGGGGTCGGAAGAATTCCCGGTCTTTGATTGGCACGCTACTGTCTCTCGTCAATGCCTGTGGGCGTGGCCCGGAAGGGGTCAGGGTTTTACCGGCTCGTCATGCATTGCCTGCCACCTGGCGAGGAACTTCCGGTAGCGCTCCAGGGCCTCCTCAATCACCGCCAGTTCCGGGGTTTTGCTGGACTTGACCAGCACGATCAGGCCACGGCCCTTGATCTGCAGGTTGGCATCCGGGTGGCAGATCACGTGATCATTTTCGTCGATATAGGCGAGCGCCGTGCCGATACCATGACGGATCAGGGCGCTGACTATATCAGACCAGGTCAGGTCGTCCACCTTCAGGTCATACCGGTGGGGGTGATCCTGTTCGTAGTTGAACATGTCTTCCAGTACTTTTTCCGTTCCGGGGGAGACCACCGCCCGGACCATGATTTCCGGATAGGTGCGCACCGGCCGGATGACCGAGCGTATGCCGATGGCGCTGAAGCGCTGGCGGTTGTCATCCCGCACGCACTCGGCCGTGGTCCTGCCGGCCAGGTTCAGTTCGCTGAGGCGGTGGGCGACATCAAAGGTGTAGCTGTCTGAGGTAGGGTCGCTCTCATCGGTTGCCAGCAGCATGATATGCCGGGCCTGACCGGCATGGACCGCCTTGAGGTCCGCCTCGCTGGCCCCGCTGCCATGGTAGTGCACCAGGCCAATGTCTTTCAGTTCCGTTGGCAGGCCGCTGGGGAATTCCCGGGTCGGTATCATGATGGGCACGCTTTCATACCCGGGTACAGCCCTGGTCTGGGTGGCAATGCGCATGAAATACTGTTCGCCCCCGCGCCTGGGGGTGTTGATGATGAGTATGTGGTTTCTCATGTT
>JBMCIH010000285.1:0-4038 GCA_048617055.1 Marinobacter sp.
CGACATGCTGGACATCATCGGCCAGCGCATCGAACAGGCCCGCCACACCGCCAGCCACTTCGGTTACGTGCACAGCAACCTGATCAGCAACCTGGCTTCAATCTATATGGATACCATCAGCACTTTCCGCCAGCGTATCCAGGTGACCGGGGATCCGGCGGTGCTGCAGCGGGATGAAAACGCGGCAAAGGTCCGCGCCCTGCTGCTGGCCGGTATCCGCTCGGCGGTGCTCTGGCGCCAGACCGGCGGCCGGCGCTGGCAGCTGATCCTGCGGCGGCGCAGGGTGGCGGCCACCGCCCGGGAACTGGCCGAAAAGGCCAACCAGGCGGTCTATTCCTCCCGCTAGGGTTCTCTGAGGCGGGACACTGCTGCGTCGCAGCCCGGCGCTGAATTGGCGCCCGGGCTGGTGTATCATATCGGCCACTGTATTCACCCGCAGGCGTACCGGCGCCGGCACTTCGCAGCGGCCTGGCGGCCGGAGGTGTCCTGCCCGGCCCCTGCACGATTCTGACGAGGTTAAATCTGATGGAACTGACCAGCCTGACCGCCATTTCTCCGGTGGACGGCCGTTATGGCAACAAAGTCACGGTATTCCGGGAAATCTTCAGCGAGTACGGGCTGATCCGCAATCGCGTCAGGGTCGAGGTGCGATGGCTGCAACAACTGGCGGCCCACCCCGGCATTCCCGAGGTGCCCGCGCTGAGCGCCGCCGGCCGGGATGTGCTGGACCAGCTGGTGGACCACTTCAGCCTGGAAGACGCCGAGGCCATCAAGGCCATCGAGCGCACCACCAACCACGACGTCAAGGCGGTCGAGTATTTCATCAAGGACAGGATCGCCCCGGTTGACGAGCTGCAGGCCATCTCCGAATTCGTCCACTTCGCCTGCACCTCCGAGGATATCAATAACCTCTCCCACGCCCTGATGCTACGGGAAGGGCTCGACGATGGCCTGCTGCCGGCCATGGAACGGGTTGTCAGCCGCCTGGAGGCGCTGGCCCGGGAACACGCCGGGCAGCCCATGCTGTCCCGCACCCATGGCCAGACCGCCTCGCCCACCACCGTGGGCAAGGAGCTGGCCAACGTGGTCTACCGCCTGCGCCGTCAACTGGCGCAGATCCGCGCCGTGGAACTGCTGGGCAAGATCAACGGCGCGGTAGGCAACTACAACGCTCACCTGTCCGCCTATCCGGACGTGGACTGGGCCGCAAACGCCAGGGACTTCGTCGAAGGCCTGGGGCTGAGCTGGAACCCCTACACCACCCAGATCGAGCCCCACGACTACATTGCCGAGCTGTTTGACGCGGTTGCCCGCTTCAACACCATTCTCACCGACCTGGACCGGGACATCTGGGGCTATATCTCTCTGGGGTACTTCAAGCAGAAGACCGTGGCCGGCGAAATCGGGTCGTCCACCATGCCCCACAAGGTCAACCCCATTGACTTCGAGAACTCCGAGGGCAACCTCGGTATCGCCAACGCCATTCTGGCGCACCTGGGCAGCAAGCTGCCCATCTCACGCTGGCAGCGGGACCTGACGGATTCCACCGTGTTGCGCAATCTGGGTGTCGGTTTCGCCCACAGCCTGATTGCCTATGAGGCCACCCTCAAGGGCCTGGGCAAACTGGAAGTCAACCCCGCGCGCCTGGCGGACGACCTGGACCGGGCCTGGGAAGTGCTGGCGGAGCCGATCCAGACAGTCATGCGCCGATATAACATTGAACAGCCCTACGAGAAGCTCAAGGAGCTCACCCGGGGCAAGGACATGAGCCCGGAACTGATCCGGGAGTTCGTGCAGAACCTGGACATACCCCAGGCGGCCCGGGATGAACTGCTGGCACTCACACCGGCCGGTTATACCGGCAACGCGGCGATTCAGGCAGGTAATATCTGACATGACGGTACCCTCCACGCTTCCGGGCGGCCTGTCCGCCGACACGTTTCTGAAAGAGTACTGGCAGAAGAAGCCGCTGGTTATCCGTCAGGCCTTCCCTGATTTCCGCAGCCCGGTCAGCGCCGATGAGCTGGCCGGCCTGGCCTGCGAGGAAGCGGTGGAGTCCCGCATTGTGGTGGAGGAAGAAAACGGCCACCCCTGGCAACTGCATAACGGCCCGTTCAGCACCGACCGCTTCACCTCACCGCCGGCGGGCAACTGGACCCTGCTGGTTCAGGGGCTCGACCACTGGGTGCCGGAGGTGGGGGATATCCTCGATCATTTCCGTTTTATCCCCAACTGGCGGCTGGACGACATCATGGCCAGCTACGCCCCGCCCGGGGGCAGCGTGGGGCCCCATTTTGACCAGTATGACGTGTTCCTGCTCCAGGCCCAGGGGCACCGGCGCTGGCAGTTCGGGGGCCAGTGCGGCGAAGGTTCACCCCGGGTGGAAGGCACGCCGCTGCGTATCCTCAAAGACTGGCAGCCCGAGCAGGAAGTGCTGCTGGAACCCGGTGACATGCTCTACCTGCCACCGGCCATCGGCCACCATGGCGTGGCCGAGGATGACTGCATCACCCTGTCGGTGGGTTTCCGGGCACCGACCGTGGACGATCTGCTCACCAGCTACACCGATTTCCTGTGTACGGAAACCGATGTTTCCGCCCACCTGAAGGACCACCACGTGCGCCTGCCGGACAACCCGGGGGCCATTGCCCCGGAAGTTCTCGAGCACCTGCTGGCGGTGATGCAGGCGCACATCTCCGACCCGCGCCAGCTGGCGTTCTGGTTCGGTCAGTTCAGTACCGCCCCCAAGAACAGCGACATCGTGATTCCCGCCGAGCCGCCGGCCCCGGCGGCGGAACTGGTCCAGGCCCTGGCCGCCGGTGGCGTGCTGCGCTGGAACGAGGGCTCCCGCTTTGCCTATACCGACTTTGACCAGCAGACCGCGCTGTTCGTGGACGGCGAGCGTTTCCTGCTCAGCGGTGACGCCCGGCAACTGGCACCGCTGTTGTGTGCCTCCAGCCGCCCGGATCCCGGCGCCCTCAGACGGCTGTGTGAAGACCCGGCGCTGGCGGAGCTGATGACCATGCTGTTCAATCAGGGAAGCGTGTATTTCGAATGAAGGTCCGCATCCGCAAGTACAGCTGGCACCTGGCACCCGAAAGCCTGCGGGATATCCGCCGGGCCGTCTTTGTGGGTGAACAGAAGGTGCCGCCGGAACTCGAGTGGGACGAAACCGACGAGATCGCGGATCATTTTCTGGCGGTACTGCCGGACAATACACCGGTGGCCACCGGACGGATGTTCAACACCCTGGATGACACCGCCCACATCGGCCGCATGGCGGTGGTGCCGCAGTACCGCGGCAGGGGGATCGGCGAAGCCATGCTCCGCCACATCATGGCGGAAGCCTCCGGCCGGGTCCGTGACCTGCACCTGTCCGCCCAGGCCCATGCGGTTCCGTTCTACCAGCGCAGCGGCTTCCATGTCTGCACTGGCACCTACGAGGACGCCGGCATTCCCCACTACGGCATGCGCTGCCTTGCGCCCGTGCAGGTGGTCGGGGCCCTGGCGGAGAATCCGGCCCGGGTGAACCCCATGATTCTCGGGGAAGACCATCAGAGCTGGCTGATTGACGACGACGCCCAGCTCACAGCCCTGATGGACAGCCTGACGGGCCAGGCCCGGCAAAGGCTCTGGCTGTACGACCGGCTGCTGGACCATGAACTCTACGACCGGGGGCGTTTCCGCGACCTGCTCTCGGGGCTTGCCCGGCATCATCGCAACAGCGAAATCCGGCTGCTGATTCATGACGACGGGCCACTGGTAAAGCGCCGCCACCAGCTTGTCGAGCTGATGCGCCGGCTGCCCAGTAGCATCACCCTGCGCCTGGTCAACGACGACTATCCGCCATCCGAGCAGCCCTTCCTCCTCGTGGACCGCCAGGGGGTGCTCATGCGGCACCGGTTTGACCGGCCCGAGGGTTTCGCGGGCTTTGCCGACGGCGGCCGGGTCAAGTTGGTGGGGGACACCTTCCAGCGCATGTGGGATACCGCAAGGCCATCGCTGGAGCTGCGGGAACTACCGCTCTGAGCGGTGGGG
>JBMCIH010000286.1:0-4037 GCA_048617055.1 Marinobacter sp.
CCCCCCGTCGCCGGGAAGCAGACGCAAATGTCTGCAGATCACTCAGAATGTGCTGGAAGTGGGCGCCGTCTGGATGCCCGCTCCTGTAACGGGTGCTGCATCTGCTGTGCCAGTTTTTAATGCTTTTTGAAAACAAGGAGTTGGAATCGGACCGGCCGGATCCGCCCGTTTCCGGGGCCTGTCTGGTGGTGCGTTTTTGATCACGACGCACCAGCCCGGTGCGATCCGGCGGTCCTTCTGGAGCCTGAACGGCACGTGTTCGACGGCAGATCCCGGCGTCAGCGTTAATAAGAGCTTTATTATCAGCTCTTTGGGCAGGTGGGGCTTATGGTTTTCCCGGGTGGAACTGATTTTGCAAGCATAAAGAGCCAAGTACCAACACCGCCATGCGTCCTTTGCTGATGCAGGTTTCGGCAGGTATTGCAGGGCAATGAAGCCTGACGGGTCCCTCCCCGCCACCGGCTTAAACGGTGGCAGATTTTTCGGGGAGAGTGCCGGTCAGGCTTTTTTTTGTCCGTCACTCACCACAGACAAGTTGCGGAGCAGCCGTGAGCAACACCGATTCCCATCCTCTTCGAACCACTTGCCCCTACTGTGGCGTTGGCTGCGGCGTCATGGCCACGCCCTGCGGCAGCGATCGCAGCCGGGGCAGGATTCCGGTGGCTGGTGATCCTGTCCACCCCGCCAACCACGGCCGGCTTTGTGTGAAAGGCTCCAGCCTCCATGAGACCACGGGCACCCGTGGCAATCTGCGCCAACCCCGTGTGCTTGGTAGTCCGGCCAGCTGGGACCGGGCCCTGGACGAGGTTGCCGGGGCCATTCGCGATGCCGTCGAGACCGATGGTCCGGAGTCGGTGGCCTTCTATCTGTCAGGGCAGTTGCTGACGGAGGATTACTACGCCGCCAACAAGCTGGCCAAGGGCTTTATTGGCACGCCCCACGTGGATACCAACTCCCGGCTCTGCATGTCGTCTGCGGTAGCGGCCCACAAGCGGGCCTTTGGCGAGGATGTGGTGCCGGGTTGTTATGAAGACCTGGAACTGGCGGACCTGCTGGTACTCACCGGCAGCAATACCGCCTGGAACCACCCGGTGCTGTACCAGCGTATGAAGGCCGCGGACCGCCCCGGGCGCAAGGTCGTGGTCATCGACCCCCGGCGCACCGCCACGGCGGAGCTGGCGGATCTGCACCTGGCCCTGAAGCCGGGCACCGACACGGTACTGTTCAATGGCCTGCTGGTGTGGCTGGCGGATACCGGTGCAGTAGATGAAGCCTACTTGAAGGCCCACTGCAGCGGTTTTGACGAAGCCCTGCAGGCCGCCCGCACCAGCGCCTTCGCGCCACAGAAGGTGGCACAGGTCTGCGACCTGCCGGAGCAGGACGTTACAACCTTCTACCGGTGGTTCGCCGAAACGTCGCGCAGCGTCACCGCTTTCTCCCAGGGCGTCAACCAGAGCTCCGCCGGGACCGACAAGGGCAACGCCATCATCAATTGCCACCTGGCAACCGGGCGGGTGGGTCGCCCGGGCGCCGGTCCTTTCTCCCTCACCGGACAACCCAATGCCATGGGCGGCCGCGAAGTGGGAGGTCTGGCCAATACCCTGGCGGCCCACATGGACTACGACAGCCCCGGTGCCCGCGAGCGGGTGGGGCGCTTCTGGGGCACTGACCGCCTGCCCGAAGCACCGGGGCACAAGGCCGTGGACTTGTTCGAGGCGGTCCACCGGGGCGACATCAGGGTGCTGTGGATCATGGGCACCAACCCCACCGTGAGTCTGCCCGGCAGTCAGCGGGTCCGGGCGGCCCTGGAGCACTGCCCCGTGGTCATCGTGTCGGACTGCGTGGCCGGCACCGATACCACGGCCTATGCGGATATCCTGCTGCCCGCTGCGGGCTGGGGTGAGAAGGACGGCACGGTTACCAACTCCGAGCGCTGTGTGTCCCGCCAGCGCCGGTTCCTGCCGGCCAGCGGTGAGGCCCGGGCGGACTGGCGCATCCTTGCGGGGGTGGGGCAGCGTCTGGGGTACCAGCACGCCTTTGGCTGGGCCAGTGCGGCGGATGTGTTCCGGGAGCACGCCCGTCTGTCAGCCCTGGATAACCATGGTGAGCGCCAGTTCAACCTGGGTGCGCTGAGTGAGCTCAGCGACCAGGACTATGACGGGATGGCGCCGCGGCAGTGGCCGGTCACGGATCAGTACCCGCAAGGCCAGGCGCGGTTGTTTACCGACGGACGCTTCAGTACGCCCGACGGCCGTGCCCGGCTGGTACCGGTACAGCCGGCTCTGCCGGACCGGGTCCCGGAAAGCACCGGGCAGGTGGTCGTCAATACCGGGCGCATACGCGATCAGTGGCATACCATGACCCGCACCGCCCGCGCGCCCCGGCTGCTCCAGCACCGGCCGGAACCCTTTGTGGACATTCACCCCCGGGACCTGGAGCTGCTCGGGGTCCGGGCGGGGGAGCTGGTCCGCCTCGTCGCCGGGCCGGACAACGAAGGTTTCCTCGGCCGGGCGCGGGCGGAGCCCGGTCAGCGTCGCGGCGAAGTCTTCGTTCCCATCCACTGGAACCGGCGGTTTTCCCGTCAGGCTCTGGCGAGCATGTTGATTCCGCCGGTGACTGACCCCCTTTCCGGGCAGCCGGAATCCAAGTACGCGGTGGTCTCGGTTACCCCTGCCCGCGCCGCCTGGCATGCCCGCCTGGTTCGTCCCTTTGAGGCACCGGGAGGCTGGCAGGCGGACTACTGGACCCGGGTACCCCAGGCCCATTGCGATGTCTGGCATGCGGCCGGCCACAAGCCGGTGGCCTGGCAGCGCCAGGTGACACGCTGGCTGGGGGGCGTGCCGGAGCTGGTGATGGAGGACGCCGCCACCGGCACCTACCGGGCCGCGCTGCTTCGCAACGGTCGCCTGGAAGGGGTGTTGCTGGTGGCCCGTGATGCCACCGACCTGCCGGACACCGCCTGGCTGTCGTCGCTGTTTGACGGCCGCACCCTGTCCCGGCAGGAACGCCGGGGGCTGTTGTCGGCCAGGGATGTGGCGATGGAGGACATTGGTGCGGTGGTGTGCAGCTGTTTTGGCGTCGGAGAACGCCAGATCGAGGCGGCCATCCGGGCCGGCGCAGACAATGTGGATGCGCTGGGTCGTCAGCTTCGTTGCGGTACCAATTGCGGGTCCTGCCTGCCGGAACTGAAAGCCTGTCTCGAGCAGGTAGCCGCTACTGCTGATTAGCAGCGCGCCCGTTTCTTCCGGAATCCTCTCAAAGAGTCGCAAGAGGTGGGTGGGGAGGGCTTTTGTGGAGGGAAAATCTGTCTGAGCGAAGCGAGTTTAAATTTTTCCGGAACAAAAGCCCTTCCTGCCCACCTCATTCCCCCGCAGGACAGTTATCCGGGTGAGCCAGCCGCCTCCAGCATCACAAAAGGCACCCGGAAACGGAGCCCCCTGGAGAGGCCTCTCCCCTCCACCGTACAGGTTTTCCGGTTGATCCGAAGAATTTCCCCTTCCCGGGCCGCGGCCCCCTGGCCAAAGCGCACCCGGTCGCCCCGCTGCCATTGGGCTGCCTGTTGATCCGGGCCTGGCAGCGTCATGGGCCGACAGTCAAGGGTCAGACCGAGGCGCCCGGCAGAAGCTGACAAGTGGCCCCGTACCCTTTCGGCTACGCCGTTGCTGTTAAGCCGGTCCAGTAACGCATAGAAATGATGGTTGTGCACGGAGCCGTGGTAGCGCTTGCCTTCATGCTGCTGGAGCAGGTGGGCGAACTCGTGGGTGCAGGTATGGGCCAGCAGGTTGAGCACCGACAGCTCACCGCCGAAGTACCGCCGGCTGCGGATCTCCCGGGCGGAGAGCCAGCTCGCCGCCGTCTCCGGGTTGTGCTTAGCCATCACCATGCGGATGCCATAGGTGATCAGATGGTGCTGGTTGCGGTGATCATACCGGTGGTAGGTGGCACGCCCGGAGCCAGTTCTGCACTCCAGCCGCGCCCGGGGCCGGGCCTGCTGAAGCTGATCGCGATAGTGCGCCCAGAGCACCTGCTCGGTGGTG
>JBMCIH010000287.1:0-4032 GCA_048617055.1 Marinobacter sp.
GGTATCGAGGGTGGTGCTCCAGCCAAAGGCCAGGTCCTGCAGGATCACCGACACCAGCAGTGTCAGCAGACCAGTGATACCGAATGCGAGTCCCCCGGCCTGGGCGTTCATCGCCATCAGGGGCGCGTACAGCGGCTTCAGGACCGGGGCGGTGCCTGCAGGGTGCCTGTCGAGCAGGCGTCTGAGCAGGGGCGCCCAGGGCTGCCACCCGGCCAGCCCCTGAACAGCGGTGTAGATCGCCAGCACCAGCTGCAGCAGAATAACGGCGAGAATCACCGTGATGTTGATCTGCTGACCGCCATCATAGAACAGCAGCCCGGCCATGGCGGTAACACCCAGAATGGCTCCGGCCAGTACAAAGGCCGTTCTGAGGCGCCGCCAGAGCCGCAGTTCCGGGTAGCCGCCGTTGTCATCCGGTGTCAGTGCCTGCACATGGGCCAGCCAGTGGTCGAGCCGGGGCGCCTGCCTGCCGTCCAGCTTATGGTCCAGGGCGTAACGACGGTCGCGGCGGTGCAGGAAGACCGGTGACTGCTGCTGGTCGCGCTGGTACTGACGATCGAAGGCCAGCAGGGTCTCAAGGTGGCCGGACATGAAGTATCCTTGTATGGGTGACGATACCGGACAGCCCCGAGAGTGTAACCGATGCCCCACCATTTGATGAATCTGCGCCATGTGCCCGATGATGAGGCCGATGAAATCCGTGCCCTGTTCGAGCAACATGGCGTGCAGTACTACGAGACACCGCCGTCCTTCTGGGGCATCAGCATGGGGGGCTTCTGGGCCCATGATTCTGACGAGGCAGCGCGGGCGAAAGCACTGTTGCGGGACTACCAGGACAGCCGCCAGAGGCGCCAGCGCCAGGTCTGGGAGCGGGCCCTGCGGGAAGGTAAGGGGACCGGGGTCTGGCATCAGTTCCTGCGCAAGCCGGTCACTGTGGTGGCCGCCCTGCTGGCACTGGTGTTCATTCTCGGCGTCTCGCTGGCTCCTTTCCTCCGGCTGGGCTAATCTCGCCGGACTGCCAGCGGAACCCTGATGAGGAAACCCATGCCCCGATCCTATCGGCCAACCGGTATCCAGGGCCTGACCCGGGAAATGATTGACGCCCTCATGGCCATGTTCGAAAAGGCCAGTGCCGGGGCCATCGCGGTGGACCGGGAGGCCCGCATTACCTGGATCAACGACAGCTACTGCCGGCTGCTGGGCGTCCGCGAGGAGGCGGTTGTAGGCCAGCCGGTGCGGTCCATCATTCCCCACACCCGCATGCCCGAAGTGGTCGCCAGCGGTGACCCGCTGCTGCTGGACATCATGGAGCACCAGAACCAGCAACTGGTGGTGACCCGGCTGCCCTTCTTTGACGACGATGGTGCCGTGGAGGGCGCCATTGCCTGTGTACTCTATGACGACCTCCAGCCCCTGACTCCGCTGGTGGCCCGCTACCGGCGCCTGCACCAGGATCTGCAGGCGGCCCGCAAGGCGCTGGCCAGGCAGGCCCGGGGCACCCGCTACAGCCTCTCGGACTTTATCGGTGCCAGCCCGGCGGCGCTGGACGTGAAGCGCAAGGCCCGGCTGGCGGCGGGGCGGGACATGCCGGTACTGTTGCAGGGCGAGACCGGCACCGGCAAGGAGGTGCTGGCCCAGGCCATTCACGGGGCGTCCGCGCGGGCGGAACGCCCATTTGTGGCGGTGAACGTGGCGGCCATACCGGAGAACCTGCTGGAGGCGGAGTTCTTCGGTGTCGCCCCCGGGGCCTACACCGGTGCCAGCAAGTACCGGGACGGCCGCTTTCAGCTGGCCAGTGGCGGCACCCTGTTTCTGGATGAAGTGGGGGATATGCCCATGCCGTTGCAGGCCAAGCTGCTGCGGGCCCTGCAGGAAGGCGAGGTGGAGCCGCTGGGTTCGAACCGGGTGCAGTCCGTGGATGTGCGGGTGATCGCCGCCACCAGCCGCGACCTGGGGCAGATGATGGCGGAAGGGCACTTCCGCTCCGACCTCTACTACCGCCTCAATGTCATGGAAATTCCGGTACCGCCTCTGCGGGAGCGACTGGCGGATCTGGGCATTCTCTGCGAGAGCCTGCTGGCGGACCTGTCCGACGGGCCGGGCCTGGGGGCAGAGATTACCGACGAGGCCCTGGCCCTGCTGGCCCGGCATCACTGGCCGGGCAATATCCGCGAACTGCGCAATGTGCTGGAACGGGCCCTGACACTGAATGAGAACGCTGAAACCCTCGACCGAGAGGTGCTGGCCCAGGTGCTGCCTGAGCTGCCGTCAGCCCCGGCGTCGGGCGCCAGCGGATCCGGCCCGGAATCGGCGTTGCCACCGGGCACCCATACCCTGGCGGAGGTGGTGGCGGCGGCGGAAAGGGAGGCCATAGCGGCGGCCCTGGAAGCGAGCGGCGGCAACCGCAGTCAGGCGGCCCGCCTGCTGGGAGTCTCCCGTTCCGTACTCTACGAAAAGCTGGCCAGATTGTCCTGAATTCAGGACAGGTGTTCGGATTCCAGGACAGTTTTCGCCCAGAATGGTACGGATATGTCCGGTTTTCCGGACAAGTCTGAGCCCCTGCCATCAGGCCTGCGGTTTATCTCCCTGATATAAAACATGAAATTTCGATGGGCACGATTCCTGCTCAGAACGGGATGATTGCCAGAACAACCATCAACAATACTGGCTGTGCTTTCCCATCCCTTGCGATGGCCTTTCCGGTTCCGGTTGCTCTGGCGGCAATTGTCCTGTCGTGTGTGCGACAAAAACAATAAGGAACCCGATATGTCTATCAACACCTCGATATCCCGTCTGGGGCTGGGTGTGGCCGCTGCCACTGCCCTCGCCATGTCCGCCACCCCGGCAGCCGCGGAAAAAGTCCGCTGGCAGGTGCCGCTGGCGTTCCCGTCCCACCTGGTGGGTCTGACCACCCCGGTCAGGCATCTCTCTGAAAACCTGAAAGAGATCTCCGGCGGCGATATCCAGCTCCGCTACTATGAGCCCGGTGAACTGGTGCCCCCGTTCGAAATCATGGATGCGGTCAGCGAAGGCAAGTACCCCGCCGGATACACCTGGGTCGGCTATGACCAGGGCACCATTGCCTCACTGCCGCTCTATTCCGGCGCCCCCTTCAACATGGAACCGCCGGCCTACCTGGCCTGGTACTACGAAGGGGAAGGCCGTGAGCTGCTGGAGGAGATCTACGCCGAGCGCAACATCCACCCCATGCTGTGCAGCATCATCGGGCCGGAAGGCGCTGGCTGGTTTGCCGAGTCCATCGAGTCGCTGGAGGACTTCGACGGCCTGCGCATCCGCTTTGCCGGCATCGGCGGCAAGGTGCTGGAGGAACTCGGGGCTTCGGTGACCATGATACCCGGCGGCGAAATCTACCAGGCCCTGGAGCGCCAGACCATCGACGCCACCGAATTCTCCCAGCCGGCCATCGACAAGATGCTGGGGCTGGACCAGATCATCGAGAACTACGTCATGCCGGGCTGGCACCAGACCCTGACCACCTCCCACCTGCTGGTCAACAAGGATGTCTGGGACGAGCTTGAGCCGCAGACCCGGGCGCTGGTGGAAATGGGCTGTGAGTCCGCCACCCTAAAGGGCTTCGCCGAGAGCGAATACGCCCAGCCCGACGCCCTGCGGGAATACCAGGACGAAGGCGTGACCGCCCAGACCCTGCCGGAGCCGGTACTGCGGGAGCTGCAGAAGGTGACCAACAAGGTACTGGATGAGATTGCTGCCGAGGACGAGATGTTCAGGAAGGTCCTCACCAGCCAGCGTGAGTTCATGGAACACCACTCCATCTGGCACACCAAGGGTTACCTGCCCCGGGACTTCTATCAGTACGACTGATCACCGGTGTCCCGGACGGGACACCAGACAACGACGGGCGGGTGCCGCCGGTGCCTGCCCGCTCTCTCCTGAACCCGAGAACTATCCGAGGTTGATGTGACGGACCCTGTGACTTTCAGCGCTCCGGCCAGCCCCGCTGCCCACCACAACGGGCTGCCCCACAACCGGCTCTCCCTGGCACTGGACCGG
>JBMCIH010000288.1:0-4015 GCA_048617055.1 Marinobacter sp.
GCCACACACACCGAGGACAACAAGCTGATTGCCGAGCGCCGCGCCAAGCTGGCTGAGCTGCGCGAACAGGGCAATCCGTTCCCGAACGACTTCCGTCGCGATGCCACCGCTGCCGAACTGCAGGCCAAATACGGTGACAAATCCAAGGAGGAGCTTGAAGCCCTGGGTATCCGGGTGGCCATTGCAGGGCGCATGATGCTCGACCGCAAGGCGTTCAAGGTGGTCCAGGACATGACCGGCCGCATCCAGATCTATGCCTCCAAGGAGGTGCAGAAAGACACCAGGCACTGGGATCTGGGCGACATCGTGGGGGTGCGGGGCACCCTGTCCAAGTCCGGCAAGGGCGACCTCTACGTCACCATGGACGAGTACGTGCTGCTGACCAAGTCGCTGCGGCCGCTGCCGGAGAAGCACAAGGGCCTGACCGACACCGAGGCCCGCTACCGGCACCGGTACGTCGACCTGATGATGAACGAGGACAGCCGCCGGGTGTTTCACGCCCGCTCGAAGATCATCAGCATCATGCGCCAGTATTTTACCGAGCGGGGCTTCATGGAGGTGGAAACCCCCATGCTGCAGGTGATTCCCGGCGGCGCCACCGCCCGGCCGTTCGTCACCCATCACAATGCCCTGGGCATCGACATGTACCTGCGCATTGCCCCGGAGCTGTTCCTCAAGCGCCTGGTGGTTGGAGGCTTCGAGCGGGTGTTCGAGATCAACCGCAACTTCCGCAACGAAGGGCTGTCCACCCGTCACAACCCCGAGTTCACCATGGTTGAGTTCTACCAGGCCTACGCCGACTACACCGACCTGATGGACCTCACCGAGGACATGCTGCGGACCATCGCACAGAAGGTGCTCGGAACCACCACGGTAACCAATACCCGTACCCTGGGGGATGGTCACGAGGAAACCATCGAATACGATTTTGGCAAACCCTTCGAGCGCCTCACCGTGGTGAACGCCATTCTGCGGCACAATCCGGACATCACCCGGGCGCAGCTGTCGGACGAGATGCAGGCCCGGCAGGTGGCGAAGAATCTGGGCATCCAGGTGAAGGCCGGCTGGGGGCTGGGCAAGGTGCAGGTCGAGATTTTCGAGGCCACCGCCGAACACCGGCTGATGCAGCCCACCTTCATCACCGAGTACCCCAAGGAGGTCTCGCCCCTGGCCCGCTGCAAGGACAGTGACCCCTTCGTCACCGAGCGCTTCGAGTTCTTCGTGGGCGGCCGCGAGCTTGCCAACGGCTTCTCCGAGCTCAACGATGCCGAGGACCAGGCGGAGCGTTTCCGGGCCCAGGTAGCGGAAAAGGAAGCCGGTGACGACGAGGCCATGTTCTACGACGAGGACTATGTGATGGCCCTGGAGTACGGCCTGCCGCCCACCGCGGGTGAGGGTATCGGCATTGACCGGCTGGCCATGCTGCTGACCGACTCGCCGTCCATCCGCGACGTTATCCTGTTCCCGGCCATGCGCCCGGAACACCGTGTTGTGCACAGTCAGGGCGACCAATAGCATGCACCCGGCCGATGGACTGGCACAGCAGCTGCGGCCCGACCGGGGCTGGCACCCCTGGCTGGCGGAGGAGTTCCGCCAGCCCTACATGCGCCAGCTGGCGGAATTTCTGGCCGCCGAGGAAAAGGCCGGCAAGACCCTGTTTCCGGAGCGCCGCCACTGCTTCAACGCCCTGAACAGTACGCCCCTGGATCAGGTCAAGGTGGTCATTCTGGGGCAGGACCCCTATCACGGCCCGGGGCAGGCTCACGGCCTCTGTTTCTCGGTACGCCCCGGGGTGCAGGTGCCGCCGTCACTGGTGAATATCTTCCGGGAAATCCAGGACGACCTGGCGATTCGCCCGCCGGACCACGGCTGCCTGCAACCCTGGGCGGAACGGGGGGTGCTCCTGCTCAATGCCGTGCTGACGGTGGAGCAGGGCAACGCCGCCGCGCACCAGGGCAAGGGCTGGGAGCAGTTTACCGACAAGGTGATCGAGACCATCAACCACCACCGCCAGGGGGTGGTGTTCCTGCTGTGGGGCAGCTACGCCCGCAAGAAAGGCCGCATTATCGACCGCAACCGCCACCTGGTGCTGGAGGGCCCCCATCCGTCACCCCTGAGCGCCTACCGGGGCTTCTTCGGCTGCCGGCACTTCTCGAAGGCCAACCAGTGGTTGCAGGAACGCGGTGAGTCGCCGGTGGACTGGAGCCTGCCGTTGAAGGATGAGCTGTTGCGGCGGTATCGGAAGGGCTGAGGCCGAGCATCCAGGCTTGCGTCCTGCATCCTTTCTCGTGGAGACTGCACCGGAGTTCGAGCCATACATTCCCTCCCCCCTGGAGGGAGAGGGCCTTAAAACCTCACTTCAGCAACGCCATGGCCGCTTCCATCTGCGCGTTCAGGTCCTCTTCCTCCTGCACGTTCACCGACGGATCCAGCCCCAGGCGGTCAAAGGCGCTGATGGTGCTCCAGTCCATTTCATTGAGCGGATGGTCGGTACCGGCCACCAGTTGCAGGTTGGCCACCATCACCAGGTCGGTGTAATCGGCGCTTGCCACCTGGCGCTTGTAGTTCTGGTATTCCAGGGGAACCAGCTGGAGTTCTTCCGGGAAGTCCCAGCGCCGGAGAATGGTGGCGCCAAGGCGCGGGTGCAGTTCGTCAATAATGTTGTCCAGCATCACACTGCTGATCTGCAGATCCTGGTCTTCCACGTAGCGCAGGATGGGCAGCACGCCGATCAGGTGCACCAGCCCGGCCAGGGTGGCCTGGTCCGGTTTCAGTCGGGTGTACTGCTGGGCGAGCACATGGCAGATACCCGCCACCTCGGTGCTGGTCTGCCAGTTGGCCCGCAGACGCTTGTCGATCATATCGGAGGTGGCCTGGAACATCTGTTCCATGGCCAGGCCCATGGCCAGGTTGCTGGTGTAGGCCATGCCCAGGCGGCTGACCGCCATGTTCAGGTTCTCGATGGCGCGGCTGCCGCGGAACAGCGGGCTGTTGCAGACCCGGATCAGACGGGCGGAGAGTGCGGTATCGTTGCTGATGACCTTCACCAGATCCGCAATGGAGGAGTCTTCCGCCTCGGCGATGTCGCGAACCTTGAGGGCAACCTCGGGCAGCGTGGGCAGGATCAGTTTGTCGCTTTCGATCGCCGAGAGGATATCGTCGCGAATGGTGTCAACAATGCTGGACATAATGCGTTCAGGTCCCTGATCGTTCGATTAACGTCATTGATGGCCTCTGTTATAACAGATAGCGCCGGTTTTTCCTGTGACCTTATGTATCTGATGGTGCCTCACCGGCTTCCCTTTCCGGCACCCTGTAGGGCAGTGGCAGCAGCGTCAGCGGCTGGCCGCCGTCAGCCAGGTGCAGCGGTGCTTCGGCGTTATCGTGGCGAAGTACCGCCAGCAGCTCCACACGGTCGTCATCCATGGCCACGGCCCGGACCACCTCACCCACCGCCCGGTCACCGGCATGCACCGCCGAGCCCGGCGCCGGCACCTCATTCCCCGGCGCCTCCAGACGGTACAGGCTCTTCTTCAGCTGACCGAGAAAGTGCATGCGGGCAATTACCTCCTGCCCGGTGTAGCAGCCCTTTTTGAAATGAATGCCCTCCAGATGCTGCCAGTTGAGCATCTGGGGCACCCAGGCCTCCCGGGTCTCCGGCGCCAGCCCGGGCACGCCGGCGGCAATCTCGCTGGCCAGCCAGTCAGCTTCGTTAGCCGGATGAAGGCGGGCGATGAGCGCCTGCAGGGCCTCGTCCGCCCCCTCCGGCAACCAGAGTTCGAAACGGGTCAGGCCGGCGGCGGTGCTGTTGGTGCGGATCAGGTAGCCCCCCTCAAGGGCGGTCGTGCCATTGACGGTTTCGGGCAGGGTGCCGGCACCGCCGGCCACCAGGCCGGCGGCCTCCTCTCCGAGCAGGCCCAGGCACTGGCTTTGGCCGAGCCGTTCCATGGTGGTGCCCCGGAACAGCATCAGGTATTTGTTCAGGTGCCGGACAGTCTCTTCAGCTGCTTCCCTC
>JBMCIH010000289.1:0-4012 GCA_048617055.1 Marinobacter sp.
CATGCCGGCAAGCAAGCGGGTGATGGTTGCCGGGCGTCTTGCCCGGCGGCTCAAGGCGCTCGGGCTGGGCAGTTACTCGGCCTACTGGCAGCACCTGCGCCGGGACCATGTCGAGAAGCAGACCGCAGTGGATCTGCTGACAACCAACGAAACCTATTTCTTCCGGGAGCCCCGCCATTTTGACTTCCTGCGGGAAACCATTGTGCCGGGTCATTCCCGGCAGGGACCGTTGCGCCTGTGGAGCGCGGCCTGCTCCAGCGGAGAAGAAGCCTACAGTGCGGCCATGGTACTGGCGCAGGCCATGGGCAGCCGGCGCTGGGAAATACTCGCCTCCGACATCAGCACCCAGGTGCTGGAGAAAGCCCGGGCGGGTCGTTACCCCATGACCCGCACCGACCGGATTCCGCAGCCGTGTCTGAAGCAGCACTGCCTGCGCGGCATTGGTGAGGCCGAGGGCACCCTGATGCTGGATCCGGCCTTGAGAAGCCGAGTCGAGGTGCGCCAGATCAACCTGAACACCACGCTGCCCGATGTGGGGCTGTTCGATGTGATTTTTCTGCGCAACGTGATGATCTATTTCAACGCCGAAACCAAGCAGCAGATCGTCGCCCGGCTGACGTCCTGTCTGAAACCCGGGGGCTATCTCATTATCGGTCATTCGGAAACGCTGAACGGGATACAGAACCGGTTGCAGGCCATCATGCCCTCGGTATACAGGGCTGTGCCATGACGACGGCTATGGGGGCGGGCATCGATATTTTCATCCATCCGGGCGAGTGGTTCTTCGGTGATGGGGAGACGCGCATCTGGACCACCCTTGGTTCCAGTGTGTCGGTGACTCTCTGGCATCCCCGGCTGAAAGTCGGAGGCCTGTGTCACTACATGCTTCCCGGTGAAAGACACCATGAGGCCGCCCTGAACCCGCGCTATGGCCATGACGCCGTGACGTTGCTGATGGCCGAGGTGCAGAGTCACTGCACCGAGGCGGGCGACTACGAGGCCAAGCTCTTCGGCGGCGCCAGCATGTTCGATCTGGGCCCTGGCGGTTGCTCCGTCGCCCGGCAGAATGTCGAGGCGGCCGAGCATCTGGTGATACAGCACGGGTTGAATGTGGTTGCCCGCAGTCTCGGCGGCACCCGCTACCGGCAACTGGTATTCAACCTTGTCAATGGTGATGTCTGGGTCCGCCAGGGGGGCTCCGACGACCAGGATCGCGCTCACCGTCAGATCGGAGGTGCCGCATGACAGCGCCAGTCAGTGTCTTCGTGGTAGACGATTCTGCCGTGGTGCGCCAGGTTCTGACCCAGGTGCTCGACAGCGACCCGGGCATCCGCATTGCGGGCGCCGCGCCGGACCCGATCTTTGCGTTGCAAAAGATGCAGCGGGACTGGCCCGATGTGATTATCCTGGATGTGGAGATGCCACGGATGGACGGCATCACCTTCCTGAAAAAACTGATGCAGGAGCGTCCGACCCCGGTTGTGATCTGCTCCACTCTGACCGAGAAGGGCGCTGACACCACCCTGCAGGCCATGTCGGCGGGCGCGGTGGATATCATTACCAAGCCCAAGATCGGGCTCAGGGATTTCCTGCAGTCCGGCAATCAGCACATGTTGCAGGTGGTGAAGGCGGCCGCCCGCGCAAAACTGGCACCGGTCCGGCGCCAGCCGGCGGCAGCCCCGGCTCCTGCCCGGGCGCCGTCGCCCGTGGTGGCCATGAGCCAGACCACCGACCAGGTGGTGGCCCTGGGCACCTCTACCGGTGGCACGCACGCACTGGAGGCCGTGCTGACCCGTTTGCCGGCCAATTGCCCGGGCATCGCCGTGGTCCAGCACATGCCGGAGAAATTCACGGCAGCCTTCGCCCAGCGGCTCAACCAGCTGTGTATGTGCGAGGTGAGAGAAGCGATCGACGGCGACAGGGTACTGCCGGGGCTGGTGCTGGTCGCGCCCGGCGGCCGGCACATGCAGTTGCGTCGCAGCGGTGCCCAGTACCGGGTGGGCGTTTCCGACGGGCCGCCGGTGAACCGGCACAAGCCGTCAGTGGATGTACTGTTCCGCTCGGTGGCAGCCGTCGCGGGCCGCAACGCATTGGGCATTATCATGACCGGCATGGGAGACGACGGCGCCCGGGGCCTGCTGGCCATGCGACAGGCGGGCGCCCATACCATTGCCCAGGACCAGGAGACCTCAGTGGTGTTTGGTATGCCCCGGGAGGCCATCGAACGGGGAGCGGCGGCAGAGGTATTGCCGCTGACGGCCATGGCCGAGGCGATCGCCCGTCCGGGTGGCCGCCCTCAGAGAGGTTCCGTACCCGTCAGCGTCAGATAGACCCAATTCTTCGGGTTGGCTGCTACATTTGTCAGAGGACACAAATGAACCCCTTGAAACGTCAGTCGTCCAAACGACGGTATGGGCTGGGCTGACGGAGGCGGAGCTGGTCTGTATGTCAGCAACTACGATGATTCCGCTTGATAGCTTCCCCGGGGCGGTGCTACGCGTGAATGGTACCGGCCATGTACAGGAACTGAATGAGTTGGCGAGACGCCTGTCACCGGCGTTTTTTGCCGGTGTCCGGCTGCCGGACCTGCTTGACGAGAGGGGCGCGTTGCAACTGGACCGGTGCCTGAAGGCGGAGGGCAGGGCCACCGTGCCTGTGGCAGAATTCGAGGCTCGGATGGACGACCGCCGGTTCCGTCTGGCCGCTGCGTCGCTGGCAAACCCACGGCAGGGCTGTCTGGTTCAGGTGACGGATATCACCGCGTACCGGGCCCTGTCGGAACGGGTGGCCTACAACGAGCAGCTCTATCGCTCACTGTTCTCCCAGAACCCGGACGCCGTCTGCCGTCTGGACCTCGATGGCCGGCTGGTGGAGACCAATCACGTCACCGAGCACCTGACCGGGTGTTCCCAGAAGCAGCTGCAGGATTATCACTGGAGTTCCGTGGTCGCGCCCCGGGACCGCCGTGCCGCCGAGGAGAGCTTTCGGGTTGCCCGGAACGGCAATGCCTGCAGCTACCGCTGCAGGGTGGGGGACCCCCGGGGAAAGCGCTCCATCGTACAGGTGACCTATATTCCCATCCTGGTGGATGGGGAGGTGGTGGGCGTGTTCGGGGTGGGCCGCGACCAGACCGAACGCTACCGGCTGGAGGAAAGCCGGCGCCTGCTGCAGTCCTGCATGTCCCAGGTGCACGACGTCATCATTATCACCGAGACAGAACCGCTGGATGAGCCCGGTCCGAGGATTACCTATGTCAACGAGGCTATCCAGAAAATGACCGGTTACCGGCCGGAGGAAGTGCTGGGCAGATCGCCCCGCCTGTTCCAGGGGCCGGACACGGACGCCGCGGCCCTTGGCCGGATCCGCAGGGCGCTGGAAGCACGGCTTCCGGTGCACGAGGTGCTGGTGAACTATCGCAGGGATGGTCAGCCGTTCTGGAACGAGATTAAGATCGTACCCATACCCGCCACCGCCACCGGTGAACGAGCCTACTTCGCGGCGGTCCAGCGGGACATTACCCATGTCAAACGGCGGGAGGCGGAGCTGAACCAGTCGCGGGAGGAACTGCGGCGTCTGAGCCGGGCCCAGGAGCAGGTGCTTGAGCAGGAACGCCGGCGGATCGCCCGTGACCTGCACGATGAACTGGGCCAGACCCTGACCGCGCTGAGGCTGAACCTCAGCCTGACCCTCAGCCAGGGCGCGCCGCACCAGACAACCGGTAACGAACTGCTGCGGCGAACGGTGGCGTCGGTTGACGAAGCCGTGGACAAGGTTCGCGATATCGCCTCGAACCTGCGCCCGGCCATGCTGGATGACCTGGGCTTCGAGGCGGCCGCAGAGTGGTTTCTGGCGCAGTGCGCCCGCCGGGAGAATATCGAGGTGAACTGGCTCCCCCATACCGGGGGAGCAGGTCGTGTCAGTGGCGAAGCGGCCACTGCACTGTTCCGTATTCTGCAGGAATGCATGACCAACATCAGCCGGCACAGTGGGGCTTCGGTGGTGGATATCCATT
>JBMCIH010000290.1:0-4006 GCA_048617055.1 Marinobacter sp.
GATGATCGAAGGCCCGCTGCCGGCCAGGGCATTTACCCGTTACCTGTTCCGCTTTTCACGCCGGGTGATCCGCAATTTCCTGCGTAATCACGGTGTCCTGCTGGCCGGCGGCGTTGGCTACAATGTGCTGCTGTCGGCAGTGCCCATGCTGGCCCTGCTGGGGGTGATACTGACCCGGGTGGTGGACGAGGGCCAGCTGCTAGAAGCGATGTCCGTGCAGGCCCGGCATTTCTCGCCCGCTCACGCCGACCTGTGGCTGGAAGCGGTGCAGGCCTTTCTCGAATCCCGGGATGTGATCGGCATTGTCGGCATTCCGGTACTGCTGTTCTTCAGCTCATTTGCCTTTCGCATGCTGGAAGACTCGATCGCGATCATCTTCCACCACCCCGAAAACCCCCGTCGAAGTTTCTGGGTCTCCGCGGTGCTGCCCTATGCCTTCATGCTGGTCCTGGGGTTTGGCCTGCTGACCCTGACCCTGGTGTTTGCGGCGATCAATGCCGTTTATGAAGCGCCCGGCATTATCCTTTACCTGCTCAGTTTCGTCAGTGTCTTCGCCATGTTCAGCACCATCTACAAGGTGCTGCCCATCGTCCGGGTTTCCACCCGGCGGGCCATCGTCGGAGGGCTGGTGGCCGCCGTGCTGTGGGAGGCTACCCGGCTGGTGATGATGTATTACTTCGTCAACATTTCCTTCGTCAACGTGATTTATGGGTCGCTGGCCACCATCATCGTGCTGCTGATCAGCCTGGAAGTGGGTTCCATCATCCTGTTGCTGGGGGCCCAGGTGATCGCCGAGCTGGAGCGTAGCGAGAAGATGGGGATGCCCTGGCACACCACCCCGGAGTGAGGATGGTTCCGCCAGGGTGTCAGGTGGAGATTGGGTGGCCTCAACCCGGGGCCGGGAGGCCACACGGGTTACAGCTGCTAAGCTGACCAGAAACGGAGGTGATGTCCGCTCCCGTGGAGTCACCAAGAGGTAATTTACACATAGAAGGACAGGCCCATGACCATCGACCTCTACACCTGGAGCACCCCGAACGGAAGGAAAGCTTCCATCATGCTTGAAGAAGTGGCGTTACCCTACCGGGTAACGGCAGTGGACATCAGCAAGGGGGAGCAGCACGACCCTGAGTACCGTGCCCTCAACCCCAACGGCAAGATTCCCACCATCGTCGATCACGAAGTGCAGGGCGCAGACGGACAGCCCAGACGGGTTTTCGAGTCGGGGAACATACTGATCTATCTGGCCGAAAAGGCCGGCATGCTGCTGCCAGCCGCCGGCGAGGCAAGAACCGGGACGCTGGGCTGGCTGTTCTTCCAGATGGCCCATCTGGGACCGATGGTGGGCCAGTGGCACTGGTTCAAGAACGCCGCCCCGGTGGTTAGTGATCTGGGCATCTCCCGCTACCGGGAGGAGACCCTGCGGCTGCTCGAGGTAATGAACGGCCGGCTCATGGAAGAGCCCTACCTGGGCGGGGCGGACTACAGTATTGCCGATGTGGCCAGCTATGCCTGGGCCCGGGCGGCAGCGGACGAACTGGCGGATGAGGATCCCGAGGCCGTTGCGAACCTGGTGTCACTGATGGAGTGGCTTGCCCGGATCGGCAAGCGACCCGCGGTGGAACGGGGCATGGCCATTCCCACCGACGAACAGAAGAAAGCCGCGGCTGAAAGGGCCGCCATCAAGGGGCCTGCCGGAGGTGGCAATGCGCAACCCTGAGGTGATGCCCTCTTTCCCGGCCTGAGATAAGGAGGCGGTACATGTCAGTATCATATTCCAAAGCCGAGGTGCCGCTGGACCGGGTCCGGCGATACCTTGAGCCCGGCCCCATTGTACTGGTGTCGTCGCAGCTGGAGGGCCGCCGGAACATCATGACCATGGGGTGGCATACCATCATGGCGTTCTCACCGTCGCTGCTGGGCTGCATCATCTCCGCCGGTAACCACAGTTTCGAGATGGTCCGCGGCAGTGGCAAGTGTGTTATCAACCTGCCCACCACCGAGCTGACGGATGAGGTCATCGGCATCGGCAACACCAGTGGCGGCGATATCGACAAGTTCGGGCACTTTGGCCTTACCGCCGAGGATCCACAAGCGGTGGATGCTCCGCCGATCCGGGAGTGCTACGCCAATTTCGAATGCCGGCTCGCCGATGATCGCCTGGTGGAGTCACACAATTTCTTTATCTGGGAGGTGGTTCGTGCCCGGGCGGCGTCAACGCCGGAGTATCCGTCCACACTGCACTATACCGGTGACGGTGTGTTTATGGTGGCTGGTGATGTGATTGACCGGCGGGACCAGTTCCTGCCGCAGATGCTCTAGTGCCGTGCGGTGAATTCGCCCGAAAACGATGACGAGGAACCGGTCCATGGAACGGCGGGCAGGGGTCTATCTGCTGCTTATCGGTTTGCTTGCGGCGGCGCCGGCCAGTGCCGCCTTCCGCTGTGGCGCGTCCCTGGCGGATATCGGTGACTGGCCGGTGGAAGTGGAAGAACGCTGTGGCGAGCCGGACTATATGGCCACCTATCCGTCAGCCACCATTCCCGGTATTGGCGTGGTGGAAGACATCGAGCACTGGTATTACAACCGGGGCCCCCGCAAGTTCATCCGCCGGCTGTAGTTTCGAAACGGCAAGCTGCACCGGGAGGACACCCTGGGTTACGGTTTTGCCGGCGACAGCCCGGGTCGCTGTACGCCGTCCGCCATCGACACCGGCACCAGCGAATTCGAGGTGGTGGCCCGTTGCGGCGATCCCTTGTCGAAGCGGGTCGAGTGGTCAGTGCTGTCCGGCAGCAGGGGGCACGGTCCTGCAGCGCATGCCCAGGCAGTGGTACCGGTGCAGGAATGACTCTACGAGTTCGGCAGTCAGCAGTTCCGGCGGTGTAGCAGGTTTTCAGAGCGTCTCCAGGTTCTGCAGCAGCCACCGGGCCCGGTCCAGTATGGCGTTTCTGCGGGAAACATCCTGCCGCTGCCAGTTCCGGTACATCATGATCATTCTCGGGTTGTTCCGGAACGCGTCCCGGTGGCGGTCCAGGAAATGCCAGTACAGGGCATTGAACGGACAGGCATCGTCGCCGGTGGTCTTGTTGGTGTTGTAGCGGCACTGGCCACAGTAGTCGGACATGCGGTGGATGTACTTGCCGCTGGCGGCGTAGGGTTTGGAACCCAGGAGTCCGCCATCGGCGTGCATGACCATGCCCAGGGTGTTGGGCAGCTCAACCCAATCATAGGCGTCGACATAGACGGCCAGGTACCAGTCGCAGATATCCTCGGGCCGCACGCCGGTCAGCAGGGCGAAGTTGCCGGTGACCATCAGTCGCTGGATATGGTGGGCGTAGCCGTTGCGCCAGGTGCTGTCGATGGTCCGGTGCAGGCAGTGCATGCCGGTATTCCCGGTCCAGTAGAACCCGGGCAGGGGACGGTCGTTGTCCAGGCGGTTCTCTTCAGCATAGGACGGCATTCTCAGCCAGTAGATACCCCGCACAAATTCCCGCCAGCCGATAATCTGGCGGATAAAACCTTCCACCGCATTGAGCGGTGCCTGCCCCGCATACCAGGCCCGTTCCGCGGCTTCACACACTTCCATGGGGTCGAGCAGTCCGCAATTGAGGTAGGGCGACAGGACGGCGTGGAACAGCCAGTCTTCCCGATCCGCCATGGCGTCCTGGTAGTCGCCGAAGCAGGGCAGGGCGAAATCGATAAAGTGCTCCAGTGCGGCCCGGGCCTGGTCAGCGGTGACGGCAAAGTGAAAGTCGTCGGTGGTGCCGAAATGCTCACTGAAGTGTCGGTCCACAAGCGCAATCACCTCCCGGGTGATCTCATCCGGCTCCACCCGGAAGGGCGCCGGGGCCGGGGGGTGGCCCTTCCACTTGCGCCGGTTGTCGGCATCGTAGTTCCAGTGGCCGCCTTCCGGTCCCCCCTCGGGGTTTATCAGCAGGCCGGTCTTGCGACGCATCTCCCGGTAGAAAAACTCCATGCGCAGCTGTCTGCGCCCCTCGGCCCAGCG
>JBMCIH010000291.1:0-3996 GCA_048617055.1 Marinobacter sp.
GGCGACGGGGCTGAGGGCAGGGTCGGTCCGGTATGAAATGGGCGGAGATATGGCGTAAACTATCGCGCCCCGAAGTTTGAGCAAGAGGCAATAGCGGGAACAACGTATCCGCGGCGTCTCTAGGAAATACCGACAACATTGAGGCAGACAACGATGACAGAACGCGTGCAAGTCGGCGGCCTGCAGGTCGCTAAGAACCTGTTCGATTTCGTTAACAACGAAGCGATCCCGGGAACCGGCGTCGACGCTGACAGATTCTGGGCCGAATTTGACAGGATCGTCCACGAACTCGCACCCCGTAACAGGGAGCTGCTTGCCAGGCGCGACGATATCCAGAAAAAAATGGACGGCTGGTACCGTAACCGCAAGGGTCAGCCCTTCAACATGGACGAGTACAAGTCGTTTCTGAAGGAAACCGGCTACCTGGTGGACGAGCCGGGTGATTTCAAGATTTCCACCTCAAATGTCGACCCGGAAATCGCCACCATGGCGGGCCCGCAGCTGGTGGTGCCGGTCATGAACGGCCGCTTCGCGCTCAACGCCGCCAATGCACGCTGGGGCAGCCTGTACGACGCGCTGTACGGTACCGACGTGATTTCCGAGGAAGGCGGCGCCCAGAAGGGGCCCGGCTACAACCCGGTGCGTGGTGCCAAAGTAATCGAGTTTGCCCGCAACCTGCTGGACGAGTCCGCGCCGCTGGCCTCCGGCAGCCACAAGGATGCCGCGAAGTACCAGGTTGAGGGCGGCAAGCTGGTGGTCAAACTGCAGAACGGCGAGACCACCGGCCTGAAGGACGAGTCCGGGTTTGCCGGCTACACCGGGGCCGAAAATGAGCCCACCGGTATCCTGCTGGTGAAGAACGGCATGCACTTCGAGATCCAGATCGACGCCAGCCACCCCATCGGCCAGGACGACGGCGCCCACGTCAAGGACGTGCTCATGGAGTCGGCCCTGACCACCATCATGGACTGCGAAGACTCCGTTGCCGCCGTGGATGCGGACGACAAGGCGCTGGCCTACCGTAACTGGCTGGGCCTGATGAAGGGCGACCTGGAAGAGAGCTTCCAGAAGGGCGGCGAGATGATGACCCGCCGCATGCACGACGATCGCACCTACACGGCGCCGGACGGCAGCGAGCTGGTGCTGAAGGGCCGCAGCCTGATGTTTGTGCGTAATGTGGGGCACCTGATGACCAACCCGGCTATCCTGCTCAAGGATGGCAGCGAGGTGCCCGAGGGCCTGATGGACGGCCTGATCACCTCGCTGATCGCGATCCACGACCTCAAGGGCAATGGCCGGTATCAGAACAGCACCACCGGTTCCGTGTACATCGTCAAGCCCAAGATGCACGGGCCGGAGGAAGTGGCCTTCACCAATGAGTTCTTCGGCAAGGTGGAAGACGCCCTGGGTCTGCCCCGGTTCACCCTGAAGGTGGGGATCATGGACGAGGAACGCCGTACCACGGTGAACCTGAAGGCCTGCATCCACGCAGCGAAAGAGCGTGCGGTGTTCATCAACACCGGTTTCCTGGACCGTACCGGGGACGAGATTCACACCTCCATGGAGATGGGGCCATTCATCCGCAAGGGCGCGATGAAGCAGGCCGCCTGGATCCAGGCCTACGAGCAGTGGAACGTGGATGTTGGCCTGGAAACCGGTTTCCGTGGCGTCGCCCAGATCGGCAAGGGCATGTGGGCCATGCCGGACCTGATGGCCGGCATGCTGGAAGCCAAGATCGGCCACCCCAAGGCCGGCGCCAACACCGCCTGGGTGCCGTCACCCACCGCCGCCACCCTGCATGCCATCCACTACCACCAGGTCAACGTGGCGGAGGTGCAGAAGCAGCTGGAGAGCCGTCAGCGCGCCGCCCTCGAGGATATTCTCACGGTGCCGGTGATGGACGACCCCGGGTCCCTGTCCGAAGGCGAGATCCAGGAAGAGCTGGACAACAATGCCCAGGGCATTCTGGGGTACGTGGTGCGCTGGATCGACCAGGGCATCGGCTGTTCCAAGGTGCCGGACATCAACGATGTAGGCCTGATGGAAGATCGCGCCACCCTGCGTATCTCCTCCCAGCTGCTGTGCAACTGGCTCTACCATGGCATCTGCAGTGAAGAGCAGATCGTCATTACCATGAAGCGCATGGCGGCGGTGGTGGACCGTCAGAACGAGGGCGACCCGTCATACCGCAACATGGCGCCGAACTTCGATGACAGCGTGGCCTTCCGGGCCGCCCTGGATCTGGTGCTGAAGGGCCGCGAGCAGCCGAACGGCTATACCGAGCCGCTTCTGCATGCATACCGCCTGAAGGCCAAGGAGAAGTTCGGGCAGTAATTGTTAGGGCAGATTTGAAAAACCCCGTCCGGTTATGCCGTGCGGGGTTTTTTTATTGAACGGATTTTGTTGCTGAAACTGAGTGGTTGGCCACAGAATCCCGGCCCTTCGACAGGCTCCCTTCGACAGGCTCCCTTCGACAGGCTCCCTTCGACAGGCTCAGGGCGAGCGGTGTTATGACGGACTCAGGAGAATCGGCCTTTCGACAGGCTCCCTTCGACAGGCTCAGGGCGAACGGGTCTATGGCGGGCTCAGGGCCAGAGGCCTTTCGGTGAGCTCCCTTCGACAGGCTCAGGGCGGACGGAGATCTAAAGTTAAGGTTCTTGGCTGTCAGTCCAGGTCCGTATTCTCTGCCCGCCAATCTTTCCCCGTCCACCGTTCGCCCTGAGCTTGTCGAAGGGCGATGGACTCCGTGGTCAAACCAGTCTTTTTATTTGCCGTGGAGCACGTCCGCCGCGTACAGGGTATTCTGCAACAGAGTGGCAATGGTCATGGGGCCCACACCGCCGGGGACCGGCGTGATGTACGCAGCGCGCTCAGAGGCGGCCTCGAATTCCACATCGCCCCGCAGCTTGCCGTCTTCCATGCGGTTGATGCCCACGTCGATCACGGTGGCGCCCGGTTTGATCCACTCCCCCTTGATCAGGCCCGGTTTCCCCGCGGCCGCGATCAAAATATCAGCCTCACCGACAAACTTCTCCAGGTCTCGGGTAAAACGATGGGTAACCGTCGTCGTGGCCCCCTTGAGCAGCAGTTCCATGGACATGGGGCGGCCGACGATGTTCGAGGCGCCGACGATCACCGCGTGCTGGCCCTTGTAACCGGTGCCAATGCTGTCCAGCAGAGTGATAATGCCGGCAGGAGTGCAGGGGCGCAGGGCAGGCTGGCGCTGGACCAGACGGCCTATGTTGTAGGGGTGGAAACCATCCACATCCTTGTCGGGACGGATGCGCAGCAGGATCGGGTCGGCATCCAGATGCTCCGGCAGGGGCAGCTGGACAAGAATGCCGTCAACCTCGGGATTTTCGTTGAGTTCGTCTACCAGCGCTTCCAGGGCATCCTGGGAAGTGTCAGCGGGCAGGTCGAAGGACAGGGAATGAATGCCTGCCGTCTCGCAGGCCTTGCGCTTGTTGCCAACGTAGACCTGTGAGGCTGGGTCACTGCCAACCAGTACCACGGCCAGGCCGGGCGCTCGCAGGCCTTTCTGGCGTCGCGCTTCCACGCCGGCGGCCACCTGCTGGCGGATGCCCGCGGCGATCTCTTTTCCTCTAATGAGTTCTGCGGTCATGGGAGAATATCTTTCTGATGACAAATTTGAAGGGCGCCATTCTCGCATGTAACCATGCCGGCGCCAATTGCCGCTGCTACGGGAGGCTTGTGCTTCGGGCCGGGCAGGTGAAAAATGGCGAGGTGCCGGTTGACGCCCCACGGATCCGCCGGTAATATTCGCGCCAACTTTGCTGAGGCATCTGTTGTTCAGGTTACGGGGTATAGCGCAGTCTGGTAGCGCGCCTGCTTTGGGAGCAGGATGTCGGGAGTTCGAATCTCTCTACCCCGACCAACCCCATACTGGATGTTCAGGTGGGCAAACGGTCATGCGCCCGTAGCTCAGCTGGATAGAGCATCGGCCTTCTAAGCCGGTGGTCGCAGGTTCGAGTCCTG
>JBMCIH010000292.1:0-3982 GCA_048617055.1 Marinobacter sp.
CCACCGGCGTGACCGGGCCCACCCAGCGGATGTCGGTCAGCACCAGCAGGTAAAGGCTGCCGCTGAACAACAGGGTACCGGCCAGGAAGAAGCCGGCGGCAGCGCCAAGAAGACGGCGGGAAAGGCCGGCCACCGGCAGCAGCGCCACCAGTACCAGCGCGATGGCATGGTACATCTGATAGGTGACGGCAGTCTGGAAAACTTCAAGGGCCCGGTCACTGACCATACCCCGCAGGCCATGGGCGCCAAAGGCACCGGCCATGACCGCCAGCAACGCCAGCAGCGCCCCGGCGCCAAGCCAGGTGCGCTGGGCACAGCCGGAACAACGGTTATCAGCAGTCACAGTGAATTTTCTCCCCCGTATCCAGGTTCATCACCGTCAGCTTGCCGCCCCAGACGCAGCCTGTGTCCAGGCCGATGTAGCGGTCTTTGCCGGTATCGCCCTCCAGAGCCGCCCAGTGGCCAAATATGACCCGCACATCGTCGTCCCGGGGGAAGGTAAACCATGGCGCATAGCCCTCCGGCGAACTGTCGGCGGTCTCCTTGGCGGTCAGCTCCAGGGTGCCGTCCTCGGCGATAAACCGCATGCGAGTGAAATAGTTGGTGATCATGCGCCAGCGGTCCATACCCTGCAGGTCGTCCTGCCAGCGCTCGGGCTGATTTCCGTACATGTGCTCGAAGAACCCGTCCACATCCGGGCCGCGCAACACCGCTTCCAGCTCCCGCGCCAGGGCAACTCCCTTCTCCACACCCCAGATATGGGGCAGGCCGGCGTGGGCCATGACCAGGTTACGGCGGGCATCCTGCACACAGATATTCTGCTGCAGCAGCCAATGTAACAGCTCGTCGTGGTCCGGCGCCTCCAGGATGTCCTGCAGGGTATCCTTCCTCCGGATGCTGTGGCCGCCCAGCGCCACCGCCAGCAGGTGCAGATCATGATTGCCCAGCACCACCACTGCGGAACTGCCCAGGTTCGCCACGTAGCGCAGGGTCTCCAGAGACGAGGGCCCGCGGTTGATGATATCCCCCGCCACCCAGAGCCGGTCCCGGGAGGGCGAGAAGGCCACCTTGTCCAGCACCTCCAGCAGCCGGTCGTAACAGCCCTGGATATCGCCTATGGCGTAGTCAGTCATGGTCTGCCTCGTTCACGAGCTTTGCGTGTGGCCGGTTCTCTGCCAGGAAGTCGGCAATGGCGACAAATTCGGCCAGGCCCAGGTTCTCCGGACGCAGGCCGTCGTTGATGCCCAGTGTCTGCAATTCCTCTGCACTGACAAGGGTCCCCAGGGCCTTGCGCAAGGTTTTGCGACGGGCATTGAACGCCGTGCGCACCACCATTTGCAGCGTCTTCAGGTCCCGCGCCGGGTGTGGCAGGTGCTCATGGGGCACCAGCCGGACAATGGCGGAGTCCACCCTGGGCGCCGGCCGGAAGGCTCCCGGTCCCACTTCGAACAGGGGCTGCACCCGGCAGAAGTACTGTGCCATGATGCCCAGCCGGCCGTAGTGGTTGTCACCGGGGCCGGCGGCGAGGCGCTGCACCACTTCCTTCTGCAACATGAAATGCATGTCCCGCACCACGCCGGACTGCTCCAGCAGGTGGAAGATCAGCGGCGTGGAAATATTGTAGGGCAGATTGCCCACGATGCGCAGCGGCCCGTCAGCGGCCAGTTCGCTGAAATCGAATTTCAGCGCATCCGCCTCGTGGATGCGCAGCTCCGGGTAGTTGAAAAACTTCGTGCGCAGCACCGGAATCAGGTCCCGGTCCAGCTCCACCACCTGCAGGCGGGGGTTGACGGACAGCAGTTCCTCGGTGAGGGCGCCCAGCCCGGGTCCGATCTCCACCAGATGGTCATCCGGCTTCGGGTGAATGGACCGGACGATGCGCTCGATCACCCCCGGGTCATGGAGAAAGTTCTGCCCGAACCGCTTACGGGCCTGATGGCCGGCCTTTTTGCTCACTGAACCGCTCCCGATGAGTGCTCACGGCGGTACAAGGCCATGCGTTCGCCGACCCGGATCGCGGTGTGCAGGCTGCCGGCATCGGCCCGGCCGGTACCCGCCAGGTCCAGCGCGGTGCCATGGTCAACGGAGGTGCGCACGATGGGCAGGCCCAGGGTGATGTTCACGGCCCGGCCGAAACCCTGATACTTGAGTACCGGCAGCCCCTGGTCGTGGTACATGGCCAGCACCGCATCCGCCTGATCCAGCCAGTGGGGGGTGAACAGGGTGTCCGCCGGCAGCGGGCCGGTCAGATCCATGCCCTCCTGCCGCAGGGCATCCAGGGCCGGTTCGATAACCTCGATTTCCTCCCGGCCCAGGTGCCCTCCCTCCCCGGCATGGGGATTGAGCCCGGCCACCAGGACACGCGGGCGGGGGATGCCGAAGAAGGTTTTCAGGTCCCTGTCCAGAATACGCGTGACCTGACTGATACGCTCCCGGGTGATGGCGGCCGGCACCTCCTTCAGCGGCAAGTGGGTGGTCACCAGCGCCACCCGCAGCTCCTCGGTGGCCAGCATCATCACCACCCGCTCGACACCGCACAGCTCCTGCAAAAACTCGGTATGGCCGCTGAAGGCGATACCCGCCTCGTTGATCACGCCCTTGTGCACCGGCGCGGTGACCATGCCGTCGAAGGTGCCATCCAGGCAGCCCCGGGCCGCCCGGATCAGGGTATCAAGCACGTACTGGCTGTTGCCGGCGTCCGGGGTACCGGCGGTGGCGGAGGCAAGGCCCGGCACGTCCAGCACCGAAAGCACCCCCGCCCCGGTGGCCACCGGTTCCCCCGGCTGCCAAGGCCGCAGCCGTACAGACAGGCCCAGCTGGGCCTGCCTTGCCGCCAGCAGCTGATGGCTGGCAACCGCTACTATGCCCGGGCCCCGTGCTTCGGTGGCCAGCTGCAGGCACAGCTCGGGCCCGATACCGGCGGGTTCGCCGGCGGTCAGGGCCAGGGTGACCGGACCGGTCATGAGTCCTTGATCTCCACGTAGGCCTCGTCACGGATCTCACGCAGCCAGTTCTGCAGCTCGGTCTCGTACTTGCTCTGATACAGGGCCTGCTGGGCTTCGGACCGGCGTACCTGATCGCTGACGTCCTGGCGGCGACGGTCCTCCACTTCCAGAATATGCCAGCCAAACCGGGAGCGGAACGGGCGGGTCATTTCCCCCACCTCGGCGTTGGTCAGGGCTTCCTCAAAGGCGGGGACCATCTCACCCGGGCCGACCCAGCCCAGGTCGCCCCCCTCTGAGGCGGAACCCGGATCATCGGAGTGTTCCCGTGCCAGCTCGCCAAAGTCAGCGCCGTCCTGAAGCTGCCGGTACAGGTCGTTGATCTGCTGCTCGGCCTCCTCGTCAGAGATCAGGTCGGAAGGGCGAATCAGAATGTGCCGGGTCCGGGACTGCTGGACCACGTTACGGGCCTCGCCGCCGCGACGGTCCAGCACCTGCACGATGTGGAAGCCGCTGTCGCTTCGCAGCACCTCGGAAGGTTCGCCAACCGCCAGCTCAGGCACCACGTCAGCCACCAGCGAAGGCAGATCGGAGCGGCTGCGCCAGCCCATCACCCCGCCCTCGAGGGCATTGCTGGCGTCGGATTCCGCCACGGCGGCAGACTGGAAGTCGCGGCCTTCGGCAATCTCCTTCCGCAGGCGCTCGGCTTTCTCCCGGGCCTGACGGACCTCTTCCTCATCGGAGAAGTTGTCCACCGAGATCAGGATGCGGGCCAGCTGATACTCGGTGGTGGTTTCCTCCCCTTCACCGCTCTGCTCAAGGCGGTTCTCCACCTCCCGGTCGCTTATCCGCACCCGGCTGTCGACACGGCGTTGCTGCACACGGCTGACCAGCATCTCACGGCGGATCTGCTCCCGGGCCTCCTGGTAGGTCACCCCTTCCGCCGCCAGCTGCTGCTCAAACTGCTGAACCGTCATATTGTTGCTCTGGGCGATACGGTTGATGGTTTCGTTCAGCTCGTTATCGCTGACACGCATACC
>JBMCIH010000293.1:0-3936 GCA_048617055.1 Marinobacter sp.
GGCTGAGGCGCAGGATTTCCTCCTGCTGCGCACGGTTCCGGTCAAGCTGCTTCCGGTCTCGCCGGAACTGCTGCAACAGCACCAGATGGAGAACCCCGGCGGTGACAAACACGAAGCCCCAACCCTTCCAGCTCTGGAGCCGGGTCAGGGCGGCGGGGTCACTGACCAGCTGTTCGACAAGGGTATCCGACAGCAGAATCCACAGTACGCCGGCCACCAGGTAGGCGCCAACCACCCTGACAGACCGGGACCAGGCGGTTCCCCGCTTGTTCATCTTGCTCATCAACTACCGACCATCCGTCTGTATTTCCCTTCAAGCCCAGTGTGCCGTTCGACTGGCTGCGCCTTGCCCTGATTCTCTGACAGAATTCAGACACACGACGAACTTGTGTTAAGGGACACTAGTATGTCACACCGGTAACGTCGACCACTTCCACAATTTTTTACGCCTGTCATACTGCATGAGATAGTCTTACCCATCAGGAACTTCCCCGACCCGGGCTATATCAGACACGCGCAAGGATTACAGGTATGACATCCTGCCCACCCCACTCCGCCGCTGAAGAAGACCGCAGAGCTCTCTGGTCCTGGGCACTCTATGACTGGGCAAACAGCGCCTTCTTCACCATCATCCTGACCTTCATTTTTTCCCGTTACTTCAGTGAGGCCGTGGTGCAGGACGAAGTGGCCGGCACCAACGCCTGGGGCAATATCGTCGGGATATCCGGAGTGATTGTGGCGCTGCTGGCACCGGTGCTCGGTGCCATTGCCGACCAGTCCGGCCGCCGCAAACCCTGGTTTATCGGCTTCACTCTGGCCTGTGTGGTTAGCTGCGCCATGCTCTGGTTTGTGGCACCCGGCAGCGGCGACCTGTGGTATGCCGCCTTTTGGGTCGGCGTGGGCATTCTGGGCGCCGAATGCGCCTTTATCTTCTACAACGCACTGCTGCCCGACCTGGCCTCCCGCGAGCGGCTGGGGCGCTGGTCCGGCTGGGCCTGGGGGCTTGGCTATGTGGGGGGCGTGGCCTGCCTGGTGGTGGCGCTGTTCGGCTTTGTCGAGGGCAATACCGACTGGCTGGGACTGGACCGGAGCCAGCTGGAGCACATACGGGCCACCTTTGTGCTGGTGGCCCTGTGGTACCTGCTGTTCTCGCTGCCGGCCTTCCTGTTCATACCGGATCAGCCGTCCCGGGGCCTGACCATGGGCCAGGCGGTCCGGGCCGGGCTGGGGCAGCTGCGGGACTCGCTGCGCAAGGTTCGCGAGTTCAGCCACATTCTGCGCTTTCTGGTGGCCCGCATGCTGTACACCGACGGGCTGGCCACCATCTTCACCTTTGGCGGGGTCTACGCCGCCGGCACCTTCGGGATGAGCCAGACCCAGGTGCTTCAGTTCGCCATCGCCCTCAATGTCACCTCCGGCCTCGGCGCACTGGGTTTTGCCTGGGTGGACGACGCCCTGGGGGGGCGCAATACCGTACTGCTCGCGCTGGTGGGCCTGGGCACCAGTGCCCTGGCCATCCTGCTGGTGGAAGACGTGCTCTGGTTCTGGGTCTGGGGCCTGACCCTCGGCATTTTTGTCGGCCCGCTCCAGTCCGCCAGCCGGTCCTACATGGCCCGGATCGTGCCACCGGACCTGCAGACCCAGATGTTCGGCCTGTTCGCCTTCTCCGGCAAGGCCACGGCCTTTGCCGGCCCGCTGCTGGTTGGCTGGGTGACGGCAGCCACGGGCAGCCAGCGCTGGGGCATGGCCACCATCCTGGTTTTCCTGCTGGTGGGCTTTGCGATCATGCTGACTGTGCCCAAGGCCTCCCAGGTACAGCCACAACGCTGAGCAGTATGGTGACTTGCCCGCCTGGCAGCGCTATGCTCGCCATGACCATACCGTTCCGGAGGCAGCATGACCCCAGCCGTTGAACTGGTAAGAAAACAGGGGGTTGCCCACACCCTTCATGAATACCACCACGACCCCAAAAGCGAGTCGTATGGCACTGAAGCGGCCGACAAACTCGGCCTGGACCCGGACCAGGTATTCAAGACGCTGGTGGCCGAAACTGACCGGGGAGAGCTGGTGGTAGCCATCGTGCCGGTTTCAGGCAGCCTTAATCTCAAACAGCTGGCAAAAGCCATCAAAGCCAGGAAAGCGACCATGGCGGACAAGCAGAAAGTCCAGCGGACCACCGGCTACGTGCTGGGCGGCGTCAGCCCCCTTGGCCAGAAGAAGGCTTTGACCACCGTTATCGACAAGTCCGCCCTTGCTTTCGACACCATCCACGTCAGCGCCGGCCGCCGCGGCCTCGAGATCGAACTGGCACCGGCAGACCTGGCGGCCCTGACCGGAGGCTCGTTCGCTGCGATCAAGGCGTGATGGGTTTTGGCCACGGCCCTTCCACAGGCTCCCTTCGACAGGCTCCCTTCGACAGGCTCAGGGCGAACGGAAGGGCGTCTGTCGAAGGGCGCCCGTCCAAGGACCATAAAAAAACCCGGGGAACGTCATCGCTCCCCGGGTTTTTGTGTGGCTGAAAGCGCTTACTTGCCAGCCGCTTCCTGGCGGGCTTCCTCAAGGATGTGATTAAGGGTCTCGCTGGGCTGCATTACCTTACAGACCTTTTCAGCAGGCGGATGGTAGTAGCCACCGATATCCACCGGATGTCCCTGGATCACGCTCATTTCTTCCAGGATCTTGTCCTTGCTGTCTTCCAGCTTCTTCGACAGTTTCTGGAAGAAGGCCTTCAGCTCCTTGTCCTGATCCTGGCTGGCCAGCTCTTCCGCCCAGTAGCGGGCCAGGTGGAAGTGGCTGCCGCGGTTGTCCAGCTCACCGGTCACACGGGAGGGCGACTGATTGTTCTCCAGCAGGCGTCCGGTGGCCTTGTCCAGGGCATCGCCCATCAGCCGGGCGCGGTCGTTGTTCTGTTTCTCACCCAGTTCCTCCAGCGAGACCGCAATGGCCAGGAACTCACCGAGGGAGTCCCAGCGCAGGTGGTTCTCCTCGAGCAGCTGCTGTACGTGCTTGGGGGCGGAACCGCCAGCGCCGGTCTCATACAGGCCACCGCCATTGAGCAGGGGCACGATGGAGAGCATCTTGGCACTGGTACCCAGTTCCAGGATCGGGAACAGGTCGGTGAGGTAGTCACGCAGCACGTTGCCGGTCACAGAGATGGTGTCCTCGCCCCGGATCAGACGTTCCATGGTGTGGCGGATGGCCATCACCGGGCACAGGATACGGATGTCCAGGCCCTCGGTGTCGTGTTCCTTCAGGTACGTCTCGACCTTCCTGATCAGCTGTGCGTCATGGGGGCGTTCCTCATCCAGCCAGAAGACCGCGGGCATGCCACTGGAACGGGAACGGTTCACCGCCAGCTTGACCCAGTCACGAATCGGCAGATCCTTGGTCTGGCAGGCACGCCAGATATCCCCCTGCTCCACCTTGTGCTCGGTCAGTACGGTGCCGTCTTCGGTGACGATCCGTACGATGCCGTCTTCAGGGATCTCGAAGGTCTTGTCGTGGGAACCGTATTCTTCCGCCTTCTGGGCCATCAGGCCCACGTTGGGACAGGTGCCCATGGTGGTGGGGTCAAAGGCGCCATGGGTCTTACAGAAGTTGATCACTTCCTGGTAGATGGTGGCATAGGTGGACTCGGGCATGACCGCCTTGGTGTCCTTGAGCTTGCCATCGCGGGCCCACATCTTGCCGGAGTTACGGATCATGGCCGGCATGGAGGCGTCCACAATCACGTCACTGGGCACGTGCAGGTTGGTGATGCCCTTGACGGAATCCACCATGGCGATTTCCGGACGGTGCTCGTAGGTCTTATGGAGGTCTTCCTGGATCTGCTCCTGCTTGGACTCTGGCAGCTGCCTGATCTTTTCGAGGACGGATGACAGGCCATTGTTCGGGTTGACGCCGATCTCGTCAAACAGGTCGCCGTACTTGTCGAAC
>JBMCIH010000294.1:0-3933 GCA_048617055.1 Marinobacter sp.
AGCCGCCGTCCTTCTTGCGCATGACCCGGTCCTTGTCGTCACCGAACTCGGTGGTACGCAGCCACAGGGCGCCGTCCTGCTCGTAGGTGTAGCCGTTTTCCTGCAGACGCCGGACAGTGGCTTCCACCTTGCCGTCCCGGTACAGGGAGGACTCCAGGAAGTAGACATCGAATTCCACCCCGAAGGCCTTCAGGTCCAGGTCCTGCTCCCGGCGCAGATAGGCCACGGCAAACTCGCGGATCGCGGCCATGTTGTCCGGGTCGGCGGCACCGGTGACCTGCCGGTCGTCGGCGGCCACCGTCTCGCCGTTCAGGTAGGCGTCTGCCACGTCCCGGATGTATTCGCCACGGTAGCCATCCTCCGGCCAGGAAGTGTCGTCCGGTCCCAGGCCCTTGACCCGGGCCTGTACGGAGCGGGCAAGATTGTCGATCTGCGCGCCGGCGTCGTTGTAGTAGAACTCCCGGGTCACCTCGAAGCCGTTGGCTTCCAGCAGCCGGCACAGGCTGTCGCCGATGGCGGCGCCCCGGCCGTGACCCACGTGTAATGGGCCGGTGGGGTTGGCGGAGACGAATTCCACCTGGACCTTCTCGCCCTGGCCGTCGTTATTGCGGCCGAACTGCGCCCCCTGCCGGAGAATGTCCTCTGCCACCCCGACGGCGTTCTCGGCGGTCATGAAAAAGTTGATGAAACCGGGGCCCGCGATTTCCACCTTGGCCACCTCGGGGCTGTCCGGCAGCCGTGCCACCATTGCTTCGGCCAGCTGCCGCGGCGGACAGCCCGCCGCCTTGGCCGCTGTCAGGGCAATATTGCAGGCATAGTCGCCGTGGGCCTTGTCCCTGGTGTTGCCAACCTGCGGGGTAAAGATCTGATCCGCGGGCAGCGTGCCCTCTGACTGAAGGGCGGCCAGTGCCGCGCCGAGGAGTTCGGTTACGGTGTTTTTCATGCTTTGCGCTGACCCTTGGTTCGGGATGTCGAGTTGGTGTGACCAGCTGGGCTGATCAAAAGGTACACAGGGTTTGAGGGCGGGTATTATCCCGGAAAGGGCGGTGCTTAGCAAAATTCAGCCGGTTTCCAGCGGATCCACATCCAGCAGCCAGCGCAGGTTGCCCGGCAGGCGGTGCTGTTCCAGCTGGTGGCACAGCCGGCTCAGAATGCGGTTGAGGTTACCCCGGCTGTCGGACTGCAGAACCAGCTGGGCACGGTGCCGGCCCGCCTTGCGGGCGAGGGTTGCCGGCAGCGGGCCCCAGATCTCCAGGCCGGTGCCGGGCAGGCCGGACCGTACCTGCTCCAGGAAGACCAGAGCGGCCTCCATGGTTGGTGCTTCGGCCCGTAGGACCGCCATCGCCCGGAACGGGGGCAGGGCGCTTTGCTGGCGCTCGCGCAACAGCTGGTCCGCCAGGGCGAGGTAATCGCCCCGGGCGAGGCTGGCCAGCAGGGGGTGATCGCTGTGGCAGGTCTGTATCAGCACCCGCCCGGGCTGATCGCCGCGTCCGGCGCGGCCGCTGACCTGCAGCAGCGTCTGCACCATCTGCTCCGGCGCCCGGAAGTCGACACTGAACAGGCCGCCGTCGGCGTTGACCACCACCACCAGGGTCACCGCGGGAAAATCGTGGCCCTTGGCGACCATCTGGGTGCCCACCAGGATGCAGGGGGCGCCCCGGTTGACCTGCTCCAGTATGCCCTGGATGCTGCCCTTGCGCTGGGTACTGTCGCGGTCGATCCGCAGTACAGGTACCTCCGGAAATACCTCCGAAAGTACCGCTTCGCTCTGCTCCGTGCCCTGGCCCACGGGCTGGCAGGCGTCGCTGTCGCATTTGGGGCAATGGCTGAACGCCGGTTGCTGATAATCGCAGTGGTGGCAACGAAGGGCCCGGTCCCGGCGGTGGTAGGTCAGGCGGGTGTCACAGTTGGGGCACTCGGCGATGTGTCCGCAGTCGAAGCACATCAGCACCGGTGCGTAGCCCCGCCGGTTGATATAGACCAGCACCTGCTGGCCTGCTGCGAGGGTGTCGCGGATGGCCTCCGTGGCGGGCCGGGAAAGGCCGCCGGTCAGCGGGCGGCTGCGAATGTCCAGCAGCTGTATCCGGGGTGGGCGGGCGTTACCGGCTCTCTCGGTGAGCTCCACCTGCCGGTACTTGCCGGTGGCGGCATTATGCAGCGACTCAAGAGATGGTGTGGCTGACCCCAGAATCACCGGGCAGTCGTTCTGGCGGGCCCGGAAAACCGCCAGGTCGCGGGCGGAATAGCGAAAGCCCTCCCCCTGCTTGTAGGAACTGTCATGTTCTTCATCCACCACAATGGTTTGCAGTCTGGTGAACGGCAGCAGTACCGCCGAGCGTGTGCCGATCAGGATTACCGGCTCGCCCTCTCTCAGGCGTAGCCAGGTCTGCAGGCGCTCACGGTCATTGAGGGCGGAATGCCAGACGGTGATACGGTTTCCGAAATAACGGCGGAAGCGGGCAACGGTCTGGGGGGTGAGGTTGATTTCAGGTACCAGCACCAGCGCCTGGCCCCGCTCCTCGAGCTCCTGCTTCAGGTAATGCAGGTAAAGCTCGGTTTTACCGCTGCCGGTAATGCCGTACAGCAGTGTGGCGGAGTATTCATGCCGGTCTGGCAGCGACCGGGCCACTGCCTGCTGGGCGTCCGTCAGGGCAGGCCGGATGGCGGGTTCCGGCAGGGGCGATGTGGCCGTCTCAGGAGGCGGGGTCTGGCGGATCAGTCCCCGCTCTTCAAGGGCATTCAGTTGCGGCCGGGTAAAACCGTGCTCGCGCAGTTCCCGCCACGCCACCGGCCGGGGTCTGTCTGCCAGCAGGGCGAACACCTGCTTCTGCCGGTGGGCGTTGGCCGGCACCTGGCCGATGTCGGCGCCCGCCTGCGTCGTCCACCAGGTGTCGGCCTGTGGTGGCTGCGTGCTCCTGCCCTTGCGCAGTGCCGGGGGCAGTGCCATGAACAGGCACTCACCCAGCGGGTGCTGGTAGTAGCCGGACGCCCAGGTCAGCAGTGACAGGGTTTCGGCGGGCAGGGCCGGCCAAGGCTCAAGGGCTGCGGTGACCGGCTTGAGGTCGATGCCCGCAGGCGGGGTGACCCCGGTTTCCACCACGAGGCCGGTGGCCTGGTGCCGCCCGAAGGGGATCTGTACCCGCTGGCCAGGGCGAAGGGTCAGATGATCCGGGGCAAGGTAATCGAACAGGCGCCGGATAGGGCGGTTCAGGGCAACGCGGACGGTCTGGCTCACGATGGCTCCGGGGCCGTGCTTGGCACGTGTTTCGGGCGTCGCGTATCTTGCGTCAGCGGGCGTTTGCACGTAAGATGCGCGGTCTGTTTCAGGCGGGGTTGATTGTGCCCTGTCTTTTCGCTGGATTCAAACATGCGGTGCCCGGCATCAAGGTATTGAAAATCGTTGTAAAACGAGGCTCGATACCGGTGACCAGGTGGCGGCATGACCGGAAGAGGTTCGCCATGAAAGAAGGTATTCACCCCAAGTATCACGACATTACCGCAACCTGCAGCTGCGGCAATGTCTTCAAGACCCGGTCCACCTACGGACAGGATCTGCAGCTGGATGTGTGCTCCCAGTGCCACCCGTTCTATACCGGTAAGCAGAAGGTAATGGATACCGCTGGCCGTATCGACCGCTTCCAGAAGCGTTTCGGTGGCCGCATTGGTGGCAAGAAAGACTGATTTCACCCTGCCGGCCGGCAGCGCTGAAGTCCTGAAAGCACCCCGCGGGGTGCTTTTTTTGTGACTGATAACAATCCCCTGTAAGGGGTAATACGGATGTCGGCCCTTGTCTGGTGTTGTTCTTCGGTCCATAATGGCGCGCTACATTTGCGGGGCCCGGTGAACGGCGTCAATTCGCGAATGGTCGAACGTCCCCTTTTAAACGTGACAAACGGAACAGTGGCAATGTCTCAAGATCTGAAAGAAGCAGCC
>JBMCIH010000295.1:0-3929 GCA_048617055.1 Marinobacter sp.
GGATCTTGCGGTCGATGACCGAGGTGTCCACATCAACCGCACCGCAGATCTGGCTGCGAAAGCCCAGATCCCTGTAGGTTTCGTTGAAGCGGATGCCGGACTTGCCCTGTTTCAGGCTGGCGGTCACCTCGGTGGTGGAGTTGCCAAGGCAGGATACGATGCCCATGCCGGTTACCACGACCCGTCTCATAATGTTCTCCTTGATTCCGGACCGGCCCGCTGGGGTGACCGGATCCTGGTGTGCATTCCCGGCGGTAATTCCGATGACCCGCCTGTGCTCAGTCTGGTGCGGATTCTAGTCAATTTGCCCGCCGATTGATATTTGACCTTGGTCAGGTGTTGCTCCTGCGACCGCCTTTCTTCGGCTTGCGCTCCTGCTGCCGGGACACTAGCGTGCGGCTTCGCGGGCCTGCTCTGTTTCCACCATCCGGGGCGTTTCCAGGGAAATGCTGCCCAGGGTGCCGGCCCGTAACTCGTTCAGCAGCACTTCAGCGACCTTGTGCAGATCGGGGATGCCGCCCCGGCTGAAAAAGCGCCGCCTGGCGGCGATGGCATCCATCAGCGCCAGCCCGTCTGCGGGCTTCTCTTCCAGGCCATACCGGCTGCAGACGCGCTCAGGGTAAGCCTGCAGCAGGTAGTCCGCTGCGAACAGGGCCACATCTTCATATTCTATGACCGCTGCGCGGATGGCACCGGTGACCGCCAGCCGGTAGCCGCATTCCTCCGGGGTCAGTTTGGGCCACAGAAAGCCGGGGGTATCATACAGCAGGATGTTGTCGGGCAGCTTGATGGCCTGTTGCGCCCGGGTAACGGCGGGCTCGTTGCCGGTTTTGGCCACCGGACGGCCTGCCAGGGTGTTGATCAGCGTCGACTTGCCCACATTGGGAATGCCCAGAATCATGATGCGCAGGGCGCGGGTTTCACGAATGCTGTCCGGCACCATGGTCTGTGCCAGTCCGAGAATGGCCAGGGCCTCGTTACGCTGGTTGTGGGCCAGGGTGACGGCCCGTATGCCTTTCTCCTGTTCCAGCCAGCGCTGCCACTGTTCGGTCACCGCCGGGTCGGCCAGGTCCCGTTTGTTCAGCACCTTGATGACCGGCGTGTTGCCCCGCAGGGCGGGCACCATCGGATTCTCACTGCTGAAGGGAATACGGGCGTCCAGGACCTCGATAATCAGGTCCATCTGCGGCATGACCTGCCTGATCTCCTTGCGGGCCTTGTGCATGTGGCCGGGGAACCAGTTGATGGCCATTTTCGAACTCCTGACTGTGACAGGCGCCATTATGGCGGGGAATAAAAAAATTTTCATTTTTCGCGGGATCCCGCACCTGGCAAGGCCTCGCGGCCAGGTCTGTGGTAAATATGTCGCTATTACGTCCAGTTGCAGGATGAATTCCCGGGTTGATTTCTTTAGGGTAAGCATGTTCCGATGCAAATCGACACCAGAAGACAAACGTTACCACGGAGATCTACATGACGCTTATTCGCAATTTCGCCCTGGCCCTGATCGCCCTGTCGTTCACGGGATTTGCGGCCGCTCAGCAGCAACAGCAACAGCCGCAGGGGGACCAGGTGTCCCAGATTGCTGAGCTGGTCGGACTCAACGAAGACCAGGAGTCTGAAATCCGTGACATCATGGAAGAGGCCCAGGCTGAAATCCAGGAGCTTCAGGCGGAGGCATCCGAACTCCAGCAGCAGCTGCAGGATCAGATCGGCCCGGACTATGACGAAGATGCCATCCGCGACGCCGCCGAACGCCTGGGTGAGCTCAACGGCGAAATGACCGCTTTGTCTACCCTGATGCAGGCGCGTATTGACAGCGTATTCACCGAGGAACAGCGCGATACCCTGGAAAAGCGCATGCAGGAAATGCAGCAACAGCAGCAGCAGATGCAACAGCAGATGCAGCAGCAACAGCAACAGCAACAGCAGCAAGGTGGCGGCCAGGGCCAGGGCATGCAGTAAAGCCACGAGCTGTGCCGCGGACGCGGCACGGTGATCCAGAAAACCGCATCCCCGGGCTGGGAATGCGGTTTTTTTGTGGCTGCAAAAAAAAAGACCGTCCAGGGCCAATGGCAGCCGTTGCCTGCGGCCCGTATCGGAATCTCATGGCCGGCCGGCGGTGCCTCCTCCGGGGTCCTCCCATACGGGGGTGACCCGGGCTGCAGGCCCCGTTACCGGTTGCCCGGCGGGCCGAAGGGCCGCACCAGCAGGATCAGCCGGGGCAGCAGCATCAGCGCCCCCATCAGTGCCATGAACATGGCGAAGCCGGTGAACAGCCCGAAGTAGATGGTGGGCAGGAAGTTGGACAGCACCAGTATCGAAAACCCGATGATGATGGTCACCGTGGTGTAGGACATGGCCCGGCCAATGCTCTGATGGCAGCGGTGCATGGTGGCGATATAGTCCCGGTCCTTTCCGAACTCCATCCGGAAGCGGTGAATGTAGTGGATGGTGTCATCCACCGCGATGCCCACGGTAATGGCGGCCACGGTAATGGTCATCATATCCAGGGGGATGCCCAGCCAGCCCATCAGCCCCAGAACCGAGCCGGCGGCCAGCAGGTTGGGCGTGATACCGATCAGGGCCAGTTTCACGGATCGGAACAGCGCCAGGAACATCAGGGTGATGGCCAGGAACACGATCCCCAGGGTGCGGATCTGGGAATCGAACAGGCTCTGCAGCATGTTGTTGTACATCACCGTCATGCCGGTAAACAGTACCTGGTCATCCTCGAATTCCAGTTCGGTGGTGAGGTGTTTGCGGATTTCCGCCAGCAGCTGATCCCGGCGCAGGTCGGGCAGGGAGTCGATCAGGCGCACGCTGATGCGGGCCTGGTGGTGGTCCTCGTTGATATAGGGTGTCAGCAGGATTGGCGCCAGGTCGTCGGGGAGCATGGCCGGCACGAAGGCGACTTCCATGGCGTCCAGGGGCTCGCCACCGTTGATCTCGGAGAGCAGCCGCATGGTGGTGGTGATGGACAGTACCTTGCCGGTTTCGTCCAGGCTGTCGAGATAGTCGTGGACCTGCTCGATGCGGTCCAGTTTCTGCCAGGTAAACCAGGTGTCCCTCAGGTCGCCGTCTTCGCAGTCTTCCACGAAGGGGTCGCAGTCACTGGCGAAGGGGTCTTCATTGCCGTTCTCCGGCCGCTCCTGATCGGTAATCACGATGTCCAGGGGCGTGGTGCCGCCGAGTTTGCGGTCAATGACCCGCATCCCCTGGTGGATCTCGGTGTCGGACTTGAAGTAGTCGATAAAACTGTTCTCCACCGACAACCGGCTCATGCCGGCGACACACAGCACCGCGAGCAGGGCGGAGACCACCAGCACACTACTCCCGAAGCGTTCGGTGATCCGGGCGAAGGCGTCGGTCAGCGGCAGGCTGCCGGGCCGGCTGCGCCGGGGGGAGGGTTCCGGCAGCAGCGAGACCAGGGCCGGGAACACCAGGAAGCTGATGGCAAACGCCAGCGCCAGGCCCAGGGTCATCATCCAGCCGAAGTCGATCACCGGGCGGATGCCACTGAAGGTGAGGGAGCCGAACGCCACCATGGTGGTCAGGGCCATGTAGAAGCACGGCTTGACCATGCTGGCGAGGGACTCTTTCAGGTGCTGTTTCCGGCCCTGTTCCGGGTCGGCCTGCTGGTACTCCCGGTAGCGCACCATCAGGTGGATGGTCAGCGACAGGGTCATGATCAGCAGCAGTGACACGAAGTTCGACGAGATTACCGTGACCGGCCACTGCATCCAGCCCAGATAGCCGGCCACCAGCCACACGGTGAAACCGCAGCAGAGGATGGGCACCACCACCCACTGCCAGCGCCGGAAGATGACGACCAGGGTCAGCAGCAGGAACGCCAGTACGCCCAGGCCGAAAGTGGACAGATCATTCTCGATAAAGCGGATCATGTCGGAGGCGATCATGGGCACGCC
>JBMCIH010000296.1:0-3926 GCA_048617055.1 Marinobacter sp.
AGGCATCTTGCTTGCCAGTTCAGAAGCTATGCAATTGGAGTTTTTACACAGCCTCACCAGGGCGCCTTTTCGTTCGGGGAGATACGGGGCCAGAGGATCAGTCGTCCGTTTCCTCTTCGACTTCATCACCGGCCTCTTCCATGGATTCCTCCATCTCCTCGCCGCCTTCTTCCATCTCGTCGCCCATCTCATCGGCGGACTCTTCGGCCTGTTCCGCAGGATCTTCCTGGGTGCCGGTTGCATCCTCGAAGGTTTCCTCGGTGTTTTCACCAGCGTCTTCCGCCATTTCCTCGGCATTGTCACCGGCCTGGTCAAAGTCCGCGCCTTCATCATCGTTGTTGTCGCAGCCGGCAAGGCCCAGAAGCAGCATCAGTGTAAACAAACTCAGCGTCAGCTTTTTCATCGGTCGTCCCTTTTGGTTGGTGAGAACACGGTAGTGCGTCTCCCTTGATGAGACACGGGGCACGTGGCCGTGTAGTCAGCACCGATACTAGGCCAGATTCTGTATCTTTTGCATTGCCAAGGGATTACCGGATTTCAATAACCGTTCAGGTTATGTCCGTCCAGGATCAGTATATGGTCCACCGCCAGCAGCACGCCCTTGTCCAGGGCGACGAAGTCCCCCCCGGGGCGGGTAAACAGGTCCCGTATACGGGAATGTACGACCTGCACCTGCCCGGCGCTGTCGCGGTACACCAGTTCGACAATCTGTTGCTGCAGGATGTAGTCGGTCAGTTTCGACCGCAGGGAGCTGTCCAGTACGGGTTTTGCTTTCGCCATGTCCTTGCCTGTTATTGGAGTATCCGGATAAAACGCAATGCCGGAGCACAACGCCTGCTGTTGTTTGCTGGCGGGACGCTGTTCGCCGTCGGCGCTTTTTGTTTAGAATAGCCCGCTTTGGACAGACTACCACTCCCCGCTCGCCACAAACAGGACGCTCCATGGACTGGCTTCAGGTTGTTATCCTCTCTCTGGTACAGGGTATTTCCGAATTCCTGCCGGTGTCTTCTTCCGCCCACCTGATCCTGGTACCGGTCATCACCGAGTGGCAGGACCAGGGCCTGGCGTTCGATGTCGCCCTCCACCTGGGCAGCCTGCTGGCGGTGGTGCTCTATTTCCGCAATGACCTGACCGCCATGACCGCCAGCTGGTTCCGCTCCCTGCAGACGCGCCAGCCGGACGCGGACGCCCGGCTGGCCTGGGCGGTGCTGCTGGGCACCATACCGGTGGGGCTGGCAGGGCTGGCCTTCAAGGACACCATTGAAACGGTACTGCGATCGCCTCTGTACCTGGCCGCCGGACTGATCGTGTTCGGCGTGGTGCTGGCCTGGGCCGACCTGCGCCACCGGGGCGAACGTACCGAACACCAGATCAACTGGAAAGACGTGCTGGTGATCGGCTGCGCCCAGGCGCTGGCCCTGTTTCCGGGCACGTCCCGCTCCGGCATCACCATTACCGCGGCACTGTTCATGGGCATGAGCCGGGAGGCGGCCTCACGCTTTTCGTTTCTGCTGTCGATTCCGGTGATCGTGCTGGCCAGCGGCCTGCAGATCAAGTCGCTGCTGGAAAGCCCCGAGCCCATACAGTGGGGGGCCATGGCGGCGGGCGTGGCGCTGTCGGGGATTTCCGCCTACCTGTGCATCCACTATTTCCTGGCCTTTATCAGGCGCATCGGCATGATGCCCTTTGTCGCCTACCGGATCATTCTGGGCGTTATCCTGATCATTGTATTTGTCTGAGTCAGAACCAGTCGGCTCTCATGTCCAGGCAGGTGGTGTCCTGGTTCTGCAGCAGCACCAGATCCTGGGCCACCTCCGGCAGCGACCAGTGGAAAACGTACCGGGCGGTCTGCAGCTTGCCCCTCAGGTAGCTTTCCTCAGCGGGACCGGCCTCCGTCAGCCGGCGCACTGCGGCGTTGGCCTGGCGCAGCCACATCCACCCTGCCAGCATCTCGCCGAACAGGTGCAGGTAACGTCCGGCATTGGCCAGCACCCGGTCCCGTGAACCTGAGTGCAGCCCCTGCCCCAGGCTCTGGGTAACCTTCACCGCCCGTTGCAGGGTTTCACTCAGGGACAGGGCCCATTGCCGGGTGTCGCCGGTGACAGCCGCTTCCAGGTCTCTCTGCATGGCCTGCAGCAACAACTGCAGGCCATGGCTCTGGTGCAGCCAGACCCTGTGCCCCAGCAAGTCCCGCGCATGGCGACTGCCCTGCTCGTGGACCGGCTCGGCCGGCCCACCCAGGGCCACTGCGCATTGCCACGCGGCATGACGGGGCCACCAGGCCAGCACAGGCTGCAGGAACGCCAGCAACCGTTCACAGGCCTCGCGCCGGTCCTGGTCCGGGTGGCTCTGCACATCTTCTGCCAGTGAGGCGCCATAAAGGCACAGGGCAATGCCCGCCTCACACCGGCTCTTGGCCAGCAACAGACGCCCCCGGAGGTCGACGGCATCAGGCCCGTCCACCACAGCAGGCTCAAGCCCGGCCAGGGTGTGCCGCAAACGCTGCCAGGCCGCCAGGCTCTCAGCCATCGGCGCTGCCACCAGGTCTTCAGACCGCGTGCGAAAAAGCCGGGCCTGCTGGCCGGCGGTCTCATAGAGCCCGTTGCCCAGGGTCAGGATGACTTCCGGCACCACCCCCACCGAACCCCCGGCCAGGGCCTCGGCACGGGCATCGCCGACACCACTGCGCCCGTCCGCGAGACGGCTGAAGGTGTCCACCACCGCCCGCAGCGCCGTTACCGAGTGAGCCTCATAGCGCCGGCGGGCCACCAGGCTGCCGGTGTCCAGTACATCAAACAGCTGAAACAGAAACTCGCGGGAATCCACCGGGCCGGACACTCCTCTGGAACAGGGTCAGCGTGAGGGAGGCTCCTGAACAGCACCGTCGCTGTCCTTGCGAAGACTCCCGGGTCGCGCAACAGCGTCGCACAGGGCCGGCAATAGTTCCATAGGGCAGCGCATATCCGCAGTGGCGGGGAAAGGTAGCACCCGATGTGCGGGCCGGGGCCTCAGGTGACCCGGGGGTAGACCCCTTCCGGCCCGCCCTTCGACAGCACCCACTGCCACAGCTGGAGGTCACGGGCCCGGAAAGCGCCGGCGCAGGACAGCAGGTAGAACCGCCACATGCGGAAGAAACGCTCACCAAGATCTTCGGCAAACCTCGGCCAGGCTTCCTCGAAGTTCCGGTACCAGGCCATCAGGGTACGGTCGTAATCGGCGCCAAAGTTGTGCAGGTCTTCCACAACAAACAGGTTGTCCACCGCATCCCCGATCTGCCCGACAGACGGCAGCTCACCGTTGGGAAAGATGTACCTGTCCATCCAGGGGTCATTCTGGGGCGCGCGTTCGTTCTTGCCGATGGTATGGAGCAGAAAAAGCCCGCCATCGCTCAGGCAACGGTGTGCCACCTCCATATAGGTGCGGTAGTTCTTGTTGCCCACGTGCTCAAACATGCCTACACTGACGACACGATAAAAGACCTCATCCAAGTCGCGGTAATCCTGCAGCCGGAACTCCAGGGGCAGGTCGGGGTAGCGCTGGCGGGCCAGTTCCACCTGTTCCCGGGAAATGGTCACGCCGACACATTCCACACCGTAGTGCTCCGCCGCATAGGCCATGAAACTGCCCCAGCCACAGCCGATATCCAGCACCCGCATGCCCGGCTCCAGCTGCAGTTTCCGGCAGATCAGATCGAGCTTGTCCCGCTGGGCCTCCTCCAGGGTACTGGCTCGCCGCCAGTAGCCACAGGTATAGGTCATGCGGGAATCGAGCATGGCCCGGTAGAAGTCGTTGCCCAGGTCGTAGTGGCGCTCGCCCACTTCCCAGCATTTGTCTGGCGTCTGATGGTTGATCAGGCGGGCCTTCAGCGCCGCCCACAGCAGCCTGGGGGACCGGCCGACCTGGCGGTCCAGGCGATGTCGCAGGGC
>JBMCIH010000297.1:0-3921 GCA_048617055.1 Marinobacter sp.
AATCTGGTTGACAGGGAAGCGGGGGGCTTTATCATGCGGTTTATCCGTAAACCTGAGTCGCCAAAAAAGTTAACAGGATAATCCCATGACTGCTACTGCCGTTCGACACGACTGGTCCCTTCAGGAAATCCGCGACCTGTTCGCCCTTCCTTTCAATGACCTGATCTTCCGGGCCCAGGCCGTGCACCGGCAGTTCTTCGACCCGAACGAAGTCCAGGTCAGCACCCTGCTGTCCATCAAGACCGGCGCCTGCCCTGAGGACTGCAAGTACTGTCCCCAGAGCGGTCACTACAACACCGGCCTGGAAAAGGAAAAGCTGCTGGAAATCGAGAAGGTTGTCGCCGAGGCCCGGGCCGCAAAAGAGAAGGGCGCTTCCCGCTTCTGTATGGGTGCCGCCTGGCGCAGCCCCACCAGGAAGGACATGCCCTACGTCACCGAAATGGTCCGCCAGGTCAAATCCCTGGGCCTGGAGACCTGCATGACCCTGGGCATGCTCAACGACGATCAGGCCACCGAACTGGCGGATGCCGGGCTGGATTACTACAACCACAACCTGGACACCTCCGAGAAATACTACAACCACATCATCACCACCCGCACCTACCAGGACCGCCTGGATACTCTGGAACGGGTGCGCAAGGCGGGCATGAAAGTCTGCTGTGGCGGCATCATGGGCATGGGGGAGGACGCCGATGACCGGGCCGGGCTGCTGCTGCAGCTGGCCAACCTGCCGCACCATCCCGAGAGCGTGCCCATCAACATGCTGGTGAAGGTGGCGGGCACCCCGATGGACGACGTGGACGACCTGGACCCGTTCGAGTTCGTGCGCACCATTGCCGTGGCCCGGCTTCTCATGCCCCAGCCCCACGTTCGCCTGTCCGCCGGCCGTGAGGAGATGAACGACCAGATGCAGGCCCTGTGCTTCCTGGCCGGCGCCAACTCCATCTTCTACGGCGAAAAACTGCTCACTACCGCCAACCCGGAGGCGGACCACGACCGGCAGCTGTTCAATCGCCTGGGCATCCGCCCGGAAGAACGCGCCGTCGGCCATACCGAGGAAGAGCACGAGGAAGCCCTGGTGCACGCCCTGGAGGAAGAACGCAACCGCCACCTGTTCTACGACGCCGCCAAGAGCGCCTGACATGCGGGATTTCGCCGCTGAACTGGAACAACGCCGCCAGGCGGGGCTCTACCGGGTCCGCCGGCATATAGACGGTCCCCACCAGCCATCGCTGGTGGCAGACGGTGCCTCCCTGCTGGCCTTCTGCTCCAACGATTATCTGGGGCTCGCCTCTCATCCCGAACTGGTGGCCGCGGCCTCATCCGCCCTGGCCCAGCACGGTCTGGGGGGTGCTGCCTCGCACCTGATCTGCGGCCACCACAGCGAACATCACCGGCTTGAGCAAAAACTGGCGGCCTTTACCCTGCGCTCCGGCGCCCTGTACTTTTCCAGCGGTTACATGGCCAATGTCGGCGTGATCACCGCGCTGGCGGGGAAGGGCGATACCGTCTTCTCCGATGCCCTCAACCATGCCTCCATCATCGACGGCTGCCGCCTCAGTGGCGCCAGTGTGCGGATCTACCCCCACAGCGACATGAAAACCCTGGAACAACAGCTGTCCGCCACCGCCGGACACAAACTGGTGGTCACGGACGGCGTGTTCAGCATGGACGGCGACATTGCACCGTTACGGCAGCTGGCCACCCTTTGCCGCTGCCACGATGCGCTGCTGGTGGTGGATGATGCCCACGGCTTTGGCTGCGTGGGCCCGGATGGCCGCGGCTCGGTGCTCGAGGCGGGCCTGACGGAAGACGACGTGCCCCTGGTGGTGGGCACCCTGGGTAAGGCCTTTGGCACCAGCGGCGCCTTCGTCGCCGGGTCGCCCCTGCTGCTGGACTACCTGGTCCAGAAGGCCCGCTCCTACATCTATACCACGGCCATGCCGCCGGCACTGGCCACGGCATCCTGTCTCAGCATCGACCTGGTGGAAAACGGCCAGCAGCGGCGCAACCAGCTTGCCCGACTGATCAACCGTTTCCGGTCGGAGACCGCCGCCATGGGCTACAGCCTGATGCCCTCGGCCACCCCCATCCAGCCCATCATGATCGGCGATCCCCGCGAGGCGCTGCGCCTGAGCCGGGCGCTGGAGGAGCGGGGCCTGCTGGTCACCGCGATTCGCCCGCCCACCGTGCCCCAGGGCGAATCCCGCTTGCGCGTCACCTTCAGTGCCGCCCACACCCAAGAGCAGCTGGACGAGCTGCTGGCGGCGCTGAAAGTTTGCGCGCCCCAGTGTGTTCGCCAGCAGTCGCTGGCTATGGTCTGAGCCGCTCGGGTGCATGGCCCTGGAATGACCCTGAATTCCGTTAACTGACCCATTTGCTGCCCGTGAGGAAACCATCTTGGCCCGCCGAACCTATTTCGTAACCGGTACCGACACCGAAGTTGGCAAAAGTGTCGTTTCCGCTGCCATCCTGCAGAAGGCCGCTGACCTGGCACTGCGCACCGTCGCCATGAAGCCCGTCGCCTCCGGCTGCGAACAGACAGCCGATGGCCTGAAAAACGAAGACGCCCTGCTGCTGATCCGGCACATGACCGAATCGCTGCCCTATGAGCAGGTCAACCCCATCGCCCTGGAACCGGCCATAGCACCCCACGTTGCCGCCATGCAGGCCGGCCGGCAGCTCAGCGCCCAGCGCCTGGTGGGCCTGGCCCGGGGCCTGATGATGAAACCTGCCGACCTGATGCTAATCGAAGGCGCCGGCGGCTGGCGGGTGCCCCTCAATGACCGGGAAACTTACGCCCGCCTGCCGGTGGAACTGGGCCTGAGCGTTATCGTTGTGGTCCCTTTGCGCCTGGGCTGCATCAACCACGCCATGCTCACCGTCGAAGCCATCCGCCACGACGGCCTCACCGTCGCCGGCTGGGTCGCCAACCGCCCGCACGAGGCGACCATGAGCTGCGAGGCTGAAACCCTCGACTTCCTCAAGGGCCACATGGGTGCGCCCTGCCTGGGGGTGCTGCCCTGGTTGCCGCAGCTGGATATTCATACGCTGGCGGCGCAGCTGGATATCGCGCCTTTGACGGGAAGACCATAGCCCTGCTGATATGAGGTGGAAGTCCGACCTCATACCGGAGCGCGAGGCGGCCCGGGAACTTTTCGAGCGTCGGAAGGCGCGACGGAAGTTAGGGAGTGAGCAGCTGGGATCGTCTTTCCGGGACCCTCAAAAAGAAGGGTGGAGCGCGAAAACGCTCCACGGTCGGGCCACAGAGGGCCCGGCCAGGACCTTTACGGCGACGCAGGAGCATGAGGCCGTAAAGGTTTTGAGGAGCCTCCAGGGACGGATTCACGGCGTGCCCCGGAAAGACGATCCCAGCTGCTCGCTCTTGCACCAGTAAATGAAGTCTCGACACAATCTGTAACCAAACCTGTTTGATATTTGTACACACCTGTGGCCAAATAGATCCTGACGACAGGTCCGGGAGACAGACCCATGATGATCAATAACGCACTGAATATCGGCATCCAGGGCATCCAGGATGGTATGCAGGGAGTTGAAGGGGCAGCCCGCAAGATCGCCCGTGGTGGTGCAGATGGCCCCCGGGGCAGCGCCGAAGGCGGCAACGGCATGGCCGAGTCCATTGCCGACCTCAAGCTCTACGAGCGCAGTGTCGAAGCCTCTGCCCAGGTGGTCAAGACCGCCGACGAAACCCTCGGGTCATTGCTCGATATCCGCGCCTGACGTCGCCTGCCTGTTTACCGGACCTCCAGCTGAAGATCCTCCGCAACGGGTAAGACCATGGCAATCTCCTCTGTGCTGCCGTCCATCAGTCCCGTACCCGTAACGCCTGTCACAGGGCGCAGCTCAGTGCCGCCGGTCACCCCCACTGAATCCCGCAGTCCGGAAAGCCCAGGTGCTACC
>JBMCIH010000298.1:0-3900 GCA_048617055.1 Marinobacter sp.
GCGCTTTCAATGGCCACATCGGTACCCGTGCCTATGGCAAAGCCGACATCCGCCGCCGCCAGCGCCGGCGCGTCGTTGATGCCATCGCCCACCATGGCCACGGTGTGGCCCTTGCGGCGCATCTCCTCCACGATCTGTGCCTTGTCCTCAGGCAGCACTTCCGCGCGGATATCGTCGATGCCCGCCTTGCGGGCGATGGCCTCGGCGGTACTCTGCACGTCGCCGGTCACCATCATCACGCGGATGCCGGCCTCGTGGAGACGGGCAATGGCGGCGGGGGAGTCCGCCTTGATGGCATCGGCCACGCCAATCACACCCACAGCCCGGGTGCCCCGGGCCAGGAAAAGGGGCGTACCCGCGTCGGCGGAAATGCGGCGGGCAGCCTCCTCGAGACCGGACAGGTCGATGCCTTCGGCCTCCAGCCAGCGGCGGTTGCCCAGGCGCAGGGTGTCGCCGTCCAGGCGGCCCTGCACGCCCTTGCCGTTGAGGGCCTCAAAGCCGGTCGCCGCCGCCCGGTCCACCTGGTCCTCCCGGGCGCCGGCCAGCACGGCCTCGGCCAGGGGGTGCTCCGAGTGCTGCTCCAGCCCGGCCGCCAGCGCCAGCAGTTCCGCCTCATCGCCTTCGGCGGCATTCACGTGGGTCACCGTGGGCCGGCCCTCGGTAATGGTGCCAGTCTTGTCCAGAATCACCAGGTCCAGCTTGCCGGCGGTCTGCAGGGCCTCGCCATTGCGAATCAGGGCGCCGAACTCGGCGGCCTTGCCCACGCCGACAATCACCGACATGGGCGTGGCCAGGCCCAGGGCGCAGGGGCAGGCGATAATCAGCACCGTGGTGGCCGCCACCATCATGTGCACCACCCTCGGGTCGGGCCCGACATTGAACCAGACCAGGGCAGTCACTACCGCCACCAGCATCACGCTGGGCACGAACACCGCCGAAATCCTGTCTGCCAGGCGGCCGATGGACGGCTTCGAGGCCTGGGCCCGCTTTACCAGCCGGATGATCTGGGCCAGCGCGGTCTCACTGCCGACGCGGGTGGCTTCATAGATGATGGAACCGTGGGTGTTCAGGGTGCCGGCGGACACCTCATCACCGTCGGCCTTGCTCACCGGCATGGGCTCGCCGGTGAGCATGCTTTCATCGATGCGGGTCGAGCCCTCCACAATAAGGCCGTCCACCGGCAGCTTTTCGCCGGGGCGCACCCGGATATGGTCGCCCTTGCGTACCTGCTCCACCGGAATGTCCTGCTCGTCGCCGTCGCGGATGACCCGGGCGGTTCTGGCGCGCAGATCCAGCAGCCGACGCACCGCCTCGGAGGTCTTGCCCTTGGCCCGCAGCTCCAGCGCCTGGCCCAGGTTGATCAGGCCGATGATCATGGCGGAGGCCTCGAAATAGACATGGCGGGCCATGTCCGGAAATACCTCCGGAAACAGCGACACCACCATGGAGTAGACCCAGGCGGTACCCGTGCCCAGGGCAATCAGTGTGTCCATATTGGCGTTGTGGTGCCGGAAGGCTTTGGCCGCGCCGGTGAAGAAATGGCCGCCGGTGACCACCATTACCGCCAGGGTAAGGATGCCCAGGCTGATCCAGGTGAGCTGGTTGGCATCGCTGACCATCATGGACCCGAAGCCCATGCCGTAGGCCATCAGCCCCACGCCCAGACCGAGACTGACCGCCATCTTGATCAGCATGTCCCGGTACTGCTTGCGGTCCTGGTCCTGCTTCTGGGCATCGGCGGCGTCGGCGTCCTCAATCACGCTGGCGCCGTAGCCGGCGCTTTCGACGGCGGCCACGAGGGCCTGCGGGTCGGCATGGCCACTGGCCGTGGCGGTGTTGTCCGCCAGGTTCATATGGGCGCCGGTGACCCCGTCCACCGACATCAGCGCCTTCTCGATGGTGGCCACGCAGGATGAACAGGTGGCCCCGGTGACCGACAGCTGAACCTGATCATCGCCCGGGTCGGGCTCCGCCGCCGGTGCTTCTGACGCCGACGTATCTTCCGGTGGCTCATCCTTTGCCACTGGCGCGGGAGCATCGTCCAGCTGTTGTGCAGGATAGCCGGCCCCGGTGACCCGTTCGGCCGCTTCCCGACGGTCGACACCGGGCAACAGCCAGACGGTCTGCTGCTCCAGGTCCACCCAGGCCCACCCGGCGGCTCCGGTCAGCGGTTCCAGAGCCTGACGGATCTTCCTGGCGCAACCCTGGCAGGTCGCCCCGGAGATGGAGAGGGCCGGCTGCCACAGGGGCTCGGCCGGGTAGCCGGCGTCACTGACGCGCCGGGCCGCTTCCTCCAGATCAATGCCGGGGGGCAGGGCTACGGTCTGGCGCTCCAGGTCGATATCCAGGTTTTCGGCGTCATCCGTCAGCGGCTCCAGTGCCGCCCGGATCTTCTTTACGCAGCCCTGGCAGCTGGCGCCGGAGATGGACAGGGCCGGTGTGAGGGTATCGGTGTCAGTCATGGCGGCAAGCCCCCTTGGCGGGTGTGGTGGTATCGTCGTCCCAGTGTTCGATCAGCCGGCAGATGGTATGCCCGTCCGGGGTGCCGTCCGGCATGGTCTGCCAGGCGCCCAGGGCGTTTTTCATGCGTTCCCGCAATTGCTGGAGCTGGGCTATTTCCTTCTCCACTTCTGCCAGCCGGGCTTCGAAGATGTCCCGCACCATCGGACAGGGCGAGTGGTGTTCGTCCGCCTGGGCCAGGATGGAGCGGATTTCCGGCAGCGAAAAGCCCAGCTGCCGGGCCCTGCGGGCGAACCGCAGCCGGCGCAGGTCTTCGGCGTCGTACTGCTGATAGTTATTGTCCGGGTTCCGGGTTGGCTTCAGCAGGCCCTCCCGGGTGTAAAAGCGGACGGTATCCGGGTTCACTTCCGCCGCTTTTGCCAGATCACTGACTTTCATTGAGGCTTTTTCCTGCTTTCGGGCTTTACCGGCCATAGACTAGAACCTGTGAGCAGCTCACAGGTCAAGGGTTTTTGGGCCTGGCGTTTTGGGTCGAAAGTTCGAATCGGGCCGGCAGACTGAGGCGTTATACCCCCTCCGGTTCCTTCGTTGATGGAATCGCTGTGCTCAAGTGTTCGAAGATCGAATCGCTACTCGATTTTCGGAGGTCTGGTTTGCCGAGGCCAGTACGGAATTGGCAGGGTCTGGGGTGCCTGTAGGGATTCTGGAACAGCGCCATGGATGGCGCGGAGCAAGGCGGGTTGCCATGGATGGCCCCTGAATTGCGGCGGAAAAATCCCTGCAGGCATCCCAGGGCCAGGCACCGGCCTGGTGTAAGTGACTGACTATTCGCGGGACCGCAGAAAAACCCCGCAATTACGGCACTGGTCCGGGGCCATCAGTTTGGCCTGCCAGCCAATGGGATGACCGCAGGCCGGGCATTTCAGCCGCAGCTGCAGGACGATGATCGGAATCACCAGCAACGCGAGCAGGACGCCGAGCGGTCCCCAGCTGTCGCCGCTGGACAGGCCCAGCTGGCTGCTGAACACCAGCAGCACGATCAGAGTGGCGAAGGCGAAGATGAAATAGGCTTTGTTGACGGATTCCCACCGCCGCAGGCGCTGGTTCTGTTCGGGCGTCAGATAGCTGGCCATGATGCTCCCGTCGGGGTTGTCAGTTACGACCGGATTGTACCATGGTCACGGGTGGGTCATTGCGGGTCCTGGACAGATACCGGCACCAGGCCCCGGTCAATCAGTTGCGGAATGTCCGCCGCAGGCACCGGCCGGCTCATCAGGTAGCCCTGTGCCAGATCGCAGTAATTCTGGCGCAGGAAGCGAAGCTGCGCCTCGGTTTCCACACCTTCCGCCACCACCTTGATGCCCAGGTTATGGGCCAGGTTGATGATCGCCCGCGTGATCACCGCGTCGTCATGCCGCTCGGTGACATCCGTGATAAAGG
>JBMCIH010000299.1:0-3891 GCA_048617055.1 Marinobacter sp.
TGCGGCAGGTCGCCGGCGCCGGGTGCCGCCGCAATCTGCCACAGCGCCTGGCCTAGCACCAGGGCAAACAGACCACAAGCCGCAAGGCTGCCCCACAGGCAGAGCCGGTTCATTGCGGCCCCTCCGCGTCGGTGTTACCAGGCCCCCGGCGGAAGTGGGCCACCGCATCCAGCAGCAGCACACCCGTCAGCCCGGCCCCGATCGCCGCCTCCGCCAGGGCAATATCCGGTGCCTGCAGCCGCGTCCAGGCCAGGGTCATCAGCATCCCGAAAGCAATGAACATCACCACCGCCCGGAACAGGTCGCGGGACGCCAGCGCGGATACGGCGGTCACCATCAGCATGACCACCACCAGCGTATCCAGCAGCCAGGCGGTCATGGCTCCTCCCCGTGCCGGGCCTGCCCTGCGGCCCGGGCGATCAGATGCGCGGACGTGGCGCTGGCGGCGAGCACCACCAGCCAGATCAGCACGGTCTTAACGGCATCACCCGGGGTGGGCGCAGAGGGCAGGAGCGCCAGCACGATCAGCCCCAGCCCCAGGTTGTCCACCTTGGTCAGCGCGTGCAGACGGTCGCGGGTATCAGACAGCCGGAACAGCCCCAGGGTGCCAACGGCAAAAAAGAAGCAGCCCGCCAGCAGTAGCGGAACCTGGATCCAGGGCAGCGCCTCAGTCATCCCCCGCCTCCCGGTCCAGTCGTACCTCACGGGTGACGAAGGCGACGGTGGCCAGCACCGCCAGCAAGGCCAGGACCAGCGCCGCATCCCGCAGCGCCGGCATCTCCTGGACACTGGCCAGCACCAGCAGAATCGCGACCCCGGTGGTGCCGAACAACTGCGATGCGAGAATCCGGTCGGCGGGTTTCGGCCCGCGCCAGATTCGCGCCAGGCCCAGCAACAGCGTCAGTAACAGCCAGGCGACCGTCAGCTCGAATGCCAGGTTCATACATCCCCCCAGGGGGCGCCGTCAAGCCCGAACAGGCGCGCCACCCGCCCTTCCGCCTCGGTGACCGTAGCGGTCACATCCTGGCGGGTATCGAGACAGTGCAGCACAAGACCCGCGCCGCGAAACTCCACACTGAGCGTACCCGGCATCAGCGACAGCAGATTGGCCAGCAGCCACCGGGGGCTGCCCTCCGGCAAGGTCAGGCTCACCGTCCGTTCGCCGGATGCAACGGGTAATGAGGGCGCCAGCAGGCGCCGGGACACATCCCAGCCGGCCTCCAGCGAGCGTATCAGAAACCAGCCCAGAAACAGGGGCAGCTGCAGCGGCTGCAGCCGGAACTCCCCCGGTGGAAACAGCCGCGCCGACAGTACCCAGACCAGAACCACGACCACTGCCCCGAAACCCCAGCCAGCCGGATCGCCACTGGTCAGGGCAAGCCAGAGGGCGGCCAGCAGGACCAGCCTCATTCAGCGCCTCCCCCCCGGGGGCCCAAGCCGGCGGATCGTTACATCGGTCATGCGGCGGGCCAGCGGCGCCATCAGAACCACCAGAGGAAACGCCACCGCCCAGGCCACCACCCAGGCGGCAAGCCAGCGCTGTACGAAGGGTCCGGCAAAGCCGGTGTTGATGGCCGTGATCACGCCGGACATGAGCAGGGACATAAGCCCCGACATATAGAAACCGAAGACAAGTTGCTGAACACGTGCCGAAGGTCTTTGAGCCAAGATACTTCTCCGAACCGGTTTAGGGGCTCCGCCCGCCCTGAAGGACCGTGCTGTCTCCGGCCCGACGTTGAACTACTATAGTCTGCCCGGCCATGTGCCGATAACGGACCGTAAGTCTCAGAGTAACAAAATCAGAAAGGACTTCCGCCAGCGTGTATAGTAGAGCCTTTTCCCGATCTGCCGGATAAACCTGCTGCACCATGCTCGACCAGGAACACCAGCCCGTCCCCGACATCAAGGCCCCTCTGGTCCCCCGTGTACTGAGGGAGTGGCACACCCTGGCGCTGCTGGGCGGGCCGATTCTCATCGCCCAGATTGCCCAGATGGCCAATGGGGTGATCGACACCATCATGGCCGGCCACGCCAGCGCCGAAGACCTGGCGGCGGTGGGCATCGGCAGCAGCATCTGGATGCCCCTGTTCCTGTTCTTCATGGGGCTGCTGGGGGCTCTGCAACCCATCATCTCCGGTTACAACGGCGCCCGTGCGGTGCACAGGATCATGCCCGCCACCTGGCAGGGGCTGTACATCGGGGCGATCAGCAGCGTGGTGATGATTGCGCTGGTGACCAGCGTGGGGCCGGTGTTCTCGCTGCTCAACCTGGACCCGCAGACCTCCCATATTGCCGGGGGCTACCTGGACGCCTTCGCCTGGGGCGTACCCTTCATGCTGCTGATGGTGGCGCTGCGGGGCCTGACCGATGGTCTGGGCCATACCCGGGTGATCATGGCGTTCTCGGTGCTGGGTACGCTGATCAACCTGCCCCTGAACTGGGCGCTGATTTACGGCAAGTTCGGCCTGCCGGCAATGGGAGGCATCGGTTGCGGCTGGGCCACCGCCATCTCCAACGCCATCGCCGCCATTGCCATGGTGCTCTACCTGAACCGAAGCCCCGTCTACAAACATTTTCACCTGATCGCCGACTGGGTCAAACCCGACCTGGCGAACATCCGGTACATCGCACGCATCGGCCTGCCCATCGGCTTCACCATTTTTGTGGAAGCCAGCATGTTCGCGGTCATTGCCCTGTTTCTGGCACCCCTGGGCCCGGTGGTGGTGGCCGGCCATCAGATTGCCCTCAACGTCACTTCGCTGCTGTTCATGCTGCCGCTGAGCATCGGCATGGCCCTCACCCTGCGGGTGGCCTTCCTGGTGGGCGCGGGCACCCGCGGCACCGCCCACCTGCTGTCCCGCAGCTCCCTGGTCCTGGCAGGCGTCACCGCTCTGGTCTTCGCCACCAGCCTGTTTCTGTTCGCCAGCCCCATATCCCGCCTGTACACAAGCGACCCCGAGGTTCAGGCAGTGACCACCCTGCTGCTGAAATACGCTGCTGTATTCCAGATTGCCGACGTGATCCAGGTCAGCTGCATCAGCGCCCTGCGGGGCTACAAGGACACCCGCATCCCCATGTTCATCATGCTGTTCTCCTTCTGGGGTGTGGGCATGCCCCTGGGCTACTGCCTCACCTTCACCGACCTGATCGTCACCGCCATGGGCGCGCCCGGCTTCTGGGTGGGGATTACCGCCGGGCTGGCAACAGCGGCCGTGTTGCTGGGGTGGCGGTTGTTTCGGTATACCAGGGCCCGAATCAGACAAACCGTAACCACCGATTGATATGGGTTGAAAGCCTGTCTGGCGCCCGGCCTCATTCCGGCCGGCCCAAAGCGGAATCCCGGGCCCAGCCATTCCTATTCTGATACCAATCGTTGCTCCATGCCGTGTGAACCCCGGTGCTGGACGTGATCCGCAGCTTTGCCGACCAGACCAGCCTGCTGGCCCTGAACGCGGCCATCGAAGCGGCCCGTGCTGGCCAGGCGGGCCGGGGCTTCGTGGTGGTGGCGGATCTGTCGACCACGATCCGCAAGTTCCAGTTCTGATCGCTTGTTGAAATGCCCTTCTCCGACGGGTGACAAACCCGCCGGTCCGGGTACACTGTGGGGTGATCAGAACAACAGGAGAGGTCATGAGCGACAACCCCATGGAGTACCGCTTCCGGGTCCGCTATGCGGAGTGCGACGCCCAGCAGGTGGTGTTCAATGCCCGCTACGCCGATTACGTGGATATCGCGGTTAACGAATACGTCCGGGCGGTGTTCGGGCACTACCAGAACATGCTCGACGCCGGTCTGTATATGCAGGTGGTCAGCATGACCCTGAACTGGTCAGCCCCCGCCCGCTTTGACGACGTTCTCTGTGCCCGTGTCAGCGTCAGGCGCCTGGGCAAT
>JBMCIH010000300.1:0-3869 GCA_048617055.1 Marinobacter sp.
CATCGATGTGGCCTACCGGTACTTCTCCACCGACAAGCGCAAGTTCATCATCGCCGACACCCCGGGCCATGAACAGTACACCCGCAACATGGCCACCGGCGCATCCACCGCGCAGGTGGCGATCCTGATGATCGACGCCCGCCACGGCGTGCTGACCCAGACCCGCCGGCATTCCTACATCGCGTCCCTGTTGGGCATCCGACACATTGTGGTGGCGGTGAACAAGATGGATCTGGTGGATTTCAGCGAACAACGTTTCAACGAAATCAAAGACGATTACCTGGCATTTGCCGCCAAGCTGGGCCTGAAGGATATCCGCTTCGTACCGCTTTCCGCCCTGGAGGGCGACAACGTGGTGAACAAGAGCGAGAACACCCCCTGGTTCACCGGCCAGCCGCTGATGGAGATCCTGGAAACCGTGGAAGTATCCCGGGACAAGAACCTGGAGCACTTCCGCTTCCCGGTGCAGTATGTCACCCGCCCCAACCTGAACTTCCGGGGCTTCTGCGGCACCATCGCCTCCGGTGTGATCCGCCCGGGCGAGGAAGTCATGGCCCTGCCCTCACGGCGCAGGAGCACCGTCAAGGAAGTGGTTACGTTCGACGGTAATCTCGAGGAAGCCTACATCGACCAGGCCGTGACCCTGAGCCTGGACGACGAAATTGATATCAGCCGCGGCGACATGCTGGTGAAGGTGGACGATGAGCCGGAGGTGGGCAACCGCTTCACCGCCAACATCGTCTGGATGACCGACGCGCCCCTGGAAACCGGCCGCCTGTATGACATCAAGCTGGGCCCCACGTCCACCTCCGGCACCGTGAAAAGGATCCACCATCAGACGGATGTGAACACCCTGGAACAAAGCCCCAATCCGTCCCAACTGGCCCTCAACGAGATTGGTCTGTGCGAGCTCACCCTCAGCCAGCCCGTCGCGTTTGACCCCTATCCCCGCAACCATGCCACGGGCAGCTTTATCGTCATCGACCGGCTGACCAACGTCACCATCGGTGCCGGCATGATCGCCGGGACCGCCGGCGGGGTGGAGTCCCTCGACCCGGTCACCGCCGAGGAACGGGAACGCCGCCTGGCCCAGAAGCCGGCCATTGTCGCCTGCAACGGCCGCAAGGCTGAGGAGCTCGCGGTGGCGGTGGAACGGGCGCTGTTCGATCAGGGCAAGACGTCCGTGGTACTGGGCGAGGACACCTCCGGCACCGCCGATGATCGTCGCCGTACCGCACAGTTGCTGGCCGCCCATGGCCTGATCGCCATTGCCGCGAACCTGGGTACGGATGTGGCGACCGCCAGCGTCAGCGCCGATACGGATGAGGAAATCCCGCAGGCGGTGAACGAGCTGATCCAGGGGTTGCTCCGCAGCAAGCAGGTGTAATTGCCAGTCGGCCTGCTGGTCGCTTCTGCAGCCCGGTGACTAACCACCGGGCTGCAGTTCAGCTATTACTTTTCAGGCCACTGCCCGGTTACCCGTTCGAAGTAGTGGCTCTCACAGGCCTCGCAGGGCTCCAGCCGGCTGGTGGCAGTAAGGCATTTCATGTGGCCGCAGTTAAGGCAGCGGAACATGCCCGCCGTAGCCACCTCACCGCTCAAGTAATGGGTCACATCCTCGTTGTGGAGCTTCTGGTCCAGTTCCAGGGTATCCAGCCGGGTCTTGTCGGCGATGGAGAACAGCAGATCTGCCAGTTTGTGCTCCAGCAGTGACAGATCCAGCTGCAGCCACTCCCTGACGCCCTCACCGGTGCCCTCCACGAATGTGACCAAATGTTCCAGGTCCCGGCGCAGATAGGCGGCCAGCAGACTGGCTTCGTCCCGGGTCAGGCGCTCGAGTTCGGTCTCGAACTCCACCGCCTCATCAATTTCACGGCGCAGGGTTTCCAGCGTGCGCTCCTCGGCCTCCGCCAGCCGTGACTCCACACGTTCCAGCATGCGGTCATAGGCCTTGAGCGCCTGGTTCGAGAGCTGTTTTGGCTGATCGCCTCGATTCTGGTCTGCCATGAATACTCCTCGTCATATCGTTTCTGCAAGTGTGGCACAAAGCCGGCCATTTGGCAGGCTACCTGTTGTGCCGCCAGTACGTTAGAATGTCCGGCCCATTTGACAACACTTTTCTGGCGGGGGCCGCGTCATCCGGTCCCTTTCACCACAAGGTATCCAACGGCAATGGCAGGAATGGACGAGCAATACAATCCCCGCGATGTTGAACAGAATGCCCGCAGATTCTGGCAAGACAACGACACCTTCAAGGTGAAGGAAGAGCCCGGCAAGCCCAAGTACTACTGCCTCTCCATGTTCCCCTACCCCAGCGGCAAGCTGCATATGGGCCATGTGCGCAACTACACCATCGGCGACGTGATTTCCCGCTACCAGCGCATGCAGGGCAAGAACGTCATGCAGCCCATGGGCTGGGACGCCTTTGGCCTGCCCGCCGAGAACGCCGCCATTGCCAACAAGTCGGCCCCGGCCAAATGGACCCGTGCCAATATCGGATACATGAAGCAGCAGCTCAAACAGCTGGGGTTCGGCTATGACTGGAGCCGGGAGCTGGCCACCTGCGACGCGGACTACTACCGCTGGGAACAGTGGTTCTTTGCCCGCCTGTACGAAAAGGGCCTGGTCTACAAAAAAATGTCCACCGTGAACTGGGATCCGGTGGACCAGACCGTACTGGCCAATGAACAGGTGGTCGACGGCCGTGGCTGGCGTTCCGGCGCCCTGGTGGAGCAGAAGAAGATCCCCCAGTGGTTTATCCGCATTACCGACTACGCCGAGGAACTGCTCAACGATCTGGACCAGCTGGACGACTGGCCGGAACAGGTCAAGACCATGCAGCGGAACTGGATCGGCAAATCCGAGGGCACCGAGCTGACCTTCCCGGTCAGGGGCCGGGACGAGGGGCTGACCGTGTACACCACCCGTCCGGATACCCTGATGGGGGTCACCTACATGGCGGTGGCGGCCGAGCACCCGCTGGCGAAAAAGGCGGCGCAAGAGCACCGGGATGTGGCGGATTTCGTGGATCAGTGCGGCAACGCCAAGGTGGCCGAGGCGGAGCTGGCCACCATGGAAAAGAAGGGCATCGACACCGGTTACAAGGCCATTCATCCCCTGACCCAGGAAGAGATTCCCATCTACATCGCCAACTTCGTGCTGATGGACTATGGCACCGGCGCACTGATGGCGGTACCGGCCCACGACGAGCGGGACCACGAGTTCGCCCGCAAGTACCGGCTGCCCATCAAGCAGGTCATTGCCGCCCTGGACGGCCGCGAGCTGGACGTGCAGGAGCAGGCCTTTACCGAGAAAGGCACTCTGGTCTCCTCCGGCAGGTACAGTGGCCTTTCCAGCGAAGAGGCCTTTGACGCCATTGCCGCCTACCTGGAGGAAAACGGCATTGGCAAGCGCACCGTCAACTACCGCCTGCGGGACTGGGGTGTGTCCCGGCAGCGCTACTGGGGGACCCCCATCCCCATGATGACCCTGGAAGACGGCACCGAGATGCCGGTACCGGACGACCAGCTGCCGGTACGCCTCCCGGAGGACGTGGAGATGGACGGCGTCCAGTCCCCCATCAAGGCCGACCCGCAATGGGCGAAAACCGAATACAACGGCCAGCCGGCCACCCTGGAGACGGACACCTTCGACACCTTCATGGAGTCGTCCTGGTACTACGCCCGCTTCTGCAGCCCCAACTACGACAAGGGCATGCTGGACCCGGCGGCGGCCAACTACTGGCTGCCGGTGGACCAGTACATCGGTGGTATCGAGCATGCCATCCTGCACCTGCTTTACGCCCGTTTCTTCCACAAGCTGCTGCGGGACGTCGGGCTGGTCAACAGCTCCGAGCCCTTCAACCGCCT
>JBMCIH010000301.1:0-3869 GCA_048617055.1 Marinobacter sp.
ACGGGCCTACCTGCCGGGGAGCCGGGTTTGCAGCCCCCGGATTCACTCTCTGCCGGCCGAATCCACCCTCGCACAGGGGCTGGCCACCATGGACCAGCACGGCGTGCACCATCTCGTGATCACATCGCAAGGGGTGGTGGGCGGCCTGGTGGACATGCGCTGGATTCTCAACTGGCTGCACGAACACCCCGACCAGGACGCCTCCCGCAGCTTCCTCCACATCGAGCTACCGGCCTTCCTGACCGCATCCCCCGAGACGGACGCCCACCAGCTGGCCCGGCTGATGCTGGCACACCAGCTGGACGCAGCCCTCGTCGTCGGGCCTGATGGTGTTCCAACCGGAATCATCACCAGCACCGACTACCTCAGGCTTTACGCGAGTCTCAGCCAGCAGGAAGGGGAAGTTTAGTTAACCACTACCTGTCGATCCCTGCCAGGGAACCGGGATAAAAACCTGGGCACTTACCGTACCGTAGCAAGGATCTCGATCTTTCCCGGTGTTTACTTGAGGCCCGCACAGGAGTTGAGGCACGCAAGGTGAGGACCTTTTCCGGGACCGACGAAACAAAACATGAATTCAACCTTTATACAGTAGTTTTAGAGGGCCACTCAGTCGTTCGAGGCACGTAGGGTGAGACCTTTTTCCAGGACCGTCGAGCGCCAGGGATGGCGCTCGTCGAGCCCTACATGGACGTACTTGCGGGGCGTGTCCTGGAAAAAGGTATCGCCCTGCGGGCCTTTCTCCCAGGTTGCAGTCCTGTAAGACTGAGAATACGTGCCTGGCACGCAAGGCGATGGCCTTTTCCGGGACACGCCGTGAATCCATCCATGGAGGCTCTTCAAAAACGTCCCTGTTTTTGAAGGTCCCGGAAAAGGCCCTCACCTTACGCGCCTCTATCCCCGGAGGGGTCCGCCAGTAGCTACGGCGTCTATTCATGAGCTTTGAGGAATGAGGCGAACTCGGCCTCATCCATTACCCGAATGCCCAGCTGTTCCGCCTTGGTCAACTTGGACCCGGCCGCCTCACCGGCGACCACACACGTGGTCTTTTTCGAGACGCTGCCGGAAACCTTCGCTCCCAGACTCTCCAGCTTCTCCTTGGCTTCGTCCCGGGTCAGATCGGACAGAGTGCCGGTAAGCACCCAGGTCTCGCCCTTCAGGGGCAGGGCCGCCGGCTCGGCCACATCCACGGACTGCCAGCGCACGCCCCGCTCCCGCAGCGCATCAATGGTTTCCTGATTGTGGGGCTGCTCGAAGAAACTGCGGACGTGCCCCGCCACCACCGGGCCCACATCCGGTACCTCCTGCAGTGCCTCTTCCGAAGCCTCCGCAATCCGCTCCAGGGTACCGAAATGCATCGCCAGGGCCTTGGCGGTGGCCTCACCCACCTCGCGGATACCCAGGGCATAGAGGAAACGCCAGAGTTCCGGTTCCCGGGACCCATCAATGGCCTTCAGCAGATTGTCCGCTGACTTGTCGCCCATGCGCTCGAGGCGCACCAGGTCCGCCTTGCGCAACTGGTAGAGGTCGGCCACCGTGCGGACCATATCCCGCTCCACCAGCATGTCGATCCACTTTTCCCCCAGCCCCTCGATGTCCATCGCCTTGCGGGAGGCGTAGTGGCGGATGGCCTCCTTGCGCTGGGCCGGGCAATAGAGCCCACCGCTGCAGCGGGCTACCGCCTCGTCCTCAATCTGGACCACGTCGGAGCCGCACACCGGGCAGTGTTCCGGCAGCTTCACCTCACGGGCATTGTCCGGGCGCTTGCCCGCCACCACCTTGACCACCTGGGGGATCACATCGCCTGCCCGGCGCACAAAGACCGTGTCGCCGATGCGAACGTCCAGCCGGCGGATCTCGTCCATATTGTGAAGGGTGGCATTGCTGACGGTCACTCCGCCCACAAAGACCGGTTTGAGGCGGGCGACCGGTGTCACCGCACCGGTGCGGCCCACCTGCCATTCCACATCCTCCACCACCGTCAGTTCCTCCTGGGCGGGAAACTTCTGGGCGATGGCCCAGCGGGGCGCGCGGGAGACGTAGCCAAGCTGCTGCTGCAGCGCGATCTCGTTGACCTTGAACACAATGCCGTCAATTTCGTAGGGCAGGCTGCCCCGCTTCTCCAGCAGCTCCCGATAGGCCTGCAGGCACTCCTCCGGCCCGGTGGCCAGACGCATTTCCGGGTTGATGCGGAAACCCCAGTCACGAACCATCCGCAGGCAGGCGTAGTGGGTGTCTGGCAGTACGCCCTCATCCGTCACCGCCACGCTGTAGGCGCAGATCTGCAGCGGACGGCGGGCGGTAACCCGGGGGTTCTTCTGGCGCAGGCTGCCGGCGGCGGCATTGCGGGGATTGACGAAGGTCTTCTCGCCCTGGCTGGCCAGCCGGCTGTTGAGCTTCTCGAACCCTTCCAGCGGCATGTAGACCTCGCCCCGGACTTCCACCATGGCCGGCACCTTGCTGCCCCGCAGGCGCAGGGGAACGGCCTCGATGGTGCGTACGTTGGCAGTGATGTCCTCGCCGGTGTAGCCGTCGCCCCGGGTGGCCGCCTGGGTCAGCACGCCCTGCTCGTAATGCAGGCTGACCGCCAGACCATCAAGCTTGGGTTCGCAGACATACTCCACCGGCTGGTCGGTCTTCAGCCGCTCCCGCACCCGCCGGTCGAAGTCCCGCAGCTCATCCTCGGAGAAGGCATTGTCCAGCGACAGCATGGGCAGACGGTGGGTCACCTCGGCAAAGGTGGTGTCCCCGGCCGCCCCGACCCGCTGGGTGGGGGAGTCCTGGGTCACCAGTTCCGGGTGTTCCGCCTCCAGTGCCTGGAGCTCCCGCATCAGGCGGTCATACTCGGCGTCGGGCACCGCCGGCTCGTCCAGTACGTAGTAGCGGTAGTTGTGGTCGTCGATGGTCTGACGAAGTTCCTGGATACGGCGTGCAGCGGATGAGGTCTGGCTCATGTCTGTGGTTCCGGAATCCCGTGTCTGGCCCGGGGCGGGCTGTCACTGTTTGAAGCGGCGCTTGCGCTCGTACTCGCGGATTCGTTGGCGGCAGTGCTCGATGGTCTGGGCGGTCATCACACTGCGGCGCTCGTCCTTGAGTTCGCCACCAAGATTGCGCACCACCGCCTGAGCGGTTTCCAGCATGAAGTCGAAGGCCTGCATCGAATTGGTGGGGCCCGGCAGGCTCATGAAAAAGCTGATGCCCGGGGTAGACATGGCTGCCATCTTATCGGGAGTGAAGGTACCCGGCTCCACCGCATTGGCCACACTGAACTGGACCGGGCTGGTAGTAGCTTCGGTTTCGTGGCGGTGATAGATGTCCAGGTCGCCGTGTTCCAGGCCACAGGCTTCGAACAGCTTCTTGAGGGCCGCGCCGGAGAAATCACCCTGCTCTGGCGATGCCAGCACGTTGATCACAATGACCTCTTCGGCGGGGGGACGGTTAGCGCCGGCCCTGGGCTGGCCCGGCCGGGGTTCGTCGGAGCGAGGGCCGCGGTTGGCGGTGTCTTCCTCCACGTCCGTGACCATGGGCGGCTCCGGGCGCTTGCGCCGGGCCGGTTTCTTGCGTTCGGGGCGGCGCACGGTGCGCACCTCGCGGACCTCTCCGGGCAATTCCTCGTGGCTGTCGGCGGCCGGAACGGCCGGTGTATCCGGCTCTGGCTTGTCCGTAAAGGATTCCGGCTCCGGTTCGGGCTCGGGCTCGGCGGAAAACGAGAGAATCTCCGGCTCGCGCTCCGGTTCCGGGTGGTTGTGCTCCGTTGTGGCGGCCGCTCCGGTGTCCTGCGGGTCAGGCGCGGCGGCCGACTTCAGGTAGCCGCGCTCCTCCAGCGAGCCCCGGGAGGCCGGGCGGGCTCCGCCGTTGGGCAGCTCGGG
>JBMCIH010000302.1:0-3859 GCA_048617055.1 Marinobacter sp.
TTCGAGGCGCTCCGGCGCCGCGTTCGCGCTTTCCTCGCGGATCCTGTCGACCCGGGCTTCCAGCCCCGGGTCTGCCTGGCTCGCCTGGGCCACTGACGACGCCCTGTCCGGCCTTATTCGGCTTTCAGGCGGTCGGGGATCTCGATACCCTGCTCTTCATAGTAGCGCTGGGCGCCCGGATGCAGCGGCATGGGCAGGCCCGAAATCGCCTTTTCGATGTTCATGTCTTTGGTGGCGGCATGGATATTGTTGAGAAAGGGCAGGTTTTCGTAGATGGTCCTGGTGATCTGGTAGACATCCTCCTCGGACACGTCCTCCCGGACGGCCAGAATGTTTGGCTGGGCGATGGTATGGATGGCTTCCTTCTGGCCGGGATAGGTCTCGGCGGGGATTTCATAGGGTGACCAGAGTTCGAAGTCGCTGTTGACCTTCTCCACCTGTTCCTCGGTAAACCCGAGGGTGACAATATCGTCTTCCATGTTGGCATAGGCCCGTGTGACGGCCGAGGCCGGCACGCCGGCGGGGATGTTCATACCATCGATATTGCCGTTCTGCAGGGCATCGGCACTGGGGCCATAGCCCATGTGGGCCATATCCAGCTCCTCCAGATCGATGCCCACCTTGTCAAGAATGAAGCGTCCGGAACCTTCGGTACCGGAGTTGCGGGCGCCGATGGAGAAGCTCTCGCCATAGAGGTTCTTCATGTCCTCGATGGTGCCGGTGTCCGCATACTCACTGCGGACAACGAAATGCTCCACGTTCTGCCACAGCATGGAAACCGACCGCACGTTCTTGTAGGCCTTGGGAACCGGGTCGGTGCCTTCCCACGCCCAGGCGCCATAGAGCCCCTGCAAAATGCCGAACTGTACCTGGTCTTCGTCCATCAGCTTGAGGTTTTCACCGGAGCCCGCGGAGCTGATGGCGGAAAGGGAGATGTTCTCGGCAGGTTCAAGCTTTACCTTGATCAGTGTCGAGATTGCCACACCCACCGGATAATAGGTGCCACCGGTGGTTGCGGTACCCATGACGTATTTGCTCTCGGCCTGAGCGGAAAGCGCGAGCCCCATGGCGGCAACGGCCACCAGGGCAGAGGCGGTTTTGAGGATCTGATGCTGATTCATGGTGGTGGTCCTTCCCTGATCGGATTGTTGTCGTTGTAAACCAGTGGATCAGCTTAAATCTAGACCAGTACCGCGACGATGGCCACTTCGCCCAGGGTGTATCTCTGATATGAGGCCAGCGGGCCAGCGCGGGCCGGATGGGAAGGAAGTGTCGGGCAGCCAGGGAAGCGATGCTTCCCCGGCAGATACTCAGTTGTTGGCCGCTTCGTCGGTCTCCTCTTCCATTTCATCCGCGCCTTCTTCGGCCTCTTCAGAGAGATCGTCAGCGCCCTCCTTGATGTTCTGCCAGGCCGAAGCGCTGGCCTCCTTGGTGTTCTCCCAGGCGTTTTCACTGGTTTCCTTGGTGTTTTCCCAGGCCTGGGCCAGGCCTTTGCGGGTTTCATCCCACCAGTCCTCGTCGTATTCCGGCAGCTCCTTGAGATCCTCCTGGGCGTCCTTCATATGGACTTCATAGTCCTGGTCACCAAATTCCTCATCCTCCATGCGCACGGTGAAACTGCCGCGCTCGGCGACCACGTCCCGGCCACCAATGCCCAGCACGTCACCGGTCTCGATAACCAGCGAATGGACAGACATGTCGTCGCCCATCAGGATATCCTCTACCTCGCCGACTTCCTCGCCTTCGCTGTCGTAAACATCCGCATCCATAAGATCGTCTGCGGAGTAAAGTCCCTCTGCGGCCTGCGCTGAGAAACCCAGCGTCATTGAGCCGGCAATCAGGGAAAGGCCCATTGCCCGAATCAGATGTGCGCGCTTCATAGTGAACTCCTTATTCCGTTGACTCCTGTGAAATGGCCCGCGGGTACTGCAGCCCGGGCGGCTGGACGTGATGTGAAACCGATCACGTTATCAATAACGCTAGCAAGGGTTCTGCAAGGCACCAAATGACAGTATGGCAATGGATCTTCGCCGGCCTGAACCAGCGAGCGCCAGGCCCGCCGCAGTGAACCGGATGGCGGATGGAGGGAAGGGGCAGGCTACCAGGCGCTGCCGCGGAAGCCTCCCCTTCCACGGGCGCGGCCGCTCAGCCATGCCAGCACAGGCACCAGCCCCCGCAACAGGACCGTCAGCGGGACCAGCAGCCACCGCAGGAGCAGCAGCACCGGCACCAGGATCAGGGTCCAGCCCAGCCACTGTCCGGCCCAGCCGGGCAGCCCGGCAATCGCCGCCGCCTCCGCCAGCACATCACTGATGACCGCGGGGTGGCGGACCACCAGGTAGCCGGCGCCAATAATGACGGGCCAGCGGGCATAGCGCCCCGTACGCAGCACCATGCGGCCCGCCCCGGTCACCCGGGCTGCCAGCGCGGCCGATCGGGTGGACACACCCGTCGTGCGGGTCCCGGCAGCTACGGCACGGCCGGCCCGCAGCAGTTTTACCGCGCTGGCAAAGACCAGCACGTCCACCGATGCCCAGCCAATGTCCGCAACGGAAATGTCCTCGCCGGTACGATGGCGGGTCTCCAGGCCCCGGATACCACTGGTCAGAAAATCAGTGACCCCTTCGGTAATGCGTTCGGTCTGGATCCAGTGCACCGAGCCATCCTCGGCCACCTTGAACTGCCCCAGAAAGCCATGGCCCTCGGCGTCGATGAAATTCACCGCGTACCAGCCCCGCTGCTCCGGGGTCAGGCGTCCCTGCTGCTCCGCAGGATCCGTATTGTCACTGTCCCCACTGAAGTAACTTCTGGCCCGGTCATAGTGGCGTGCCAGGAAGTTCAGGGACTCAACGGTGCCCACCGGGTTGTCCAGGAAGAAGGCCACCGGCGGCAGTACAGACTCGCCATAACGGCGCAGAACATCGCGGAATTCCGGTTCCTGAGCGTAAAGTGGCAGGATCTGCCGGGCCATATCCGGGTAGGCCATTACCGCGGCCTGGGCCTTCAGCCGGAGCAATGGGTCGCCGGAGAGATCCACCAGCGCTGCCTGCACCTCTACCGGCTGATCATCAAGGCCCGGAAACCCGGGCAGGCTTTCTCCGGCCTGCACATGAATCAGCCGGTGCTCCAGCGGCAGGGGGTTGTGCACGGCGGCGGTAACAGCGGCCAGGAGGCCGGCCACGACAAAGAGGACTGCTGCGGTTTTCACCAAAAGGCACCCTTCAGGCAGGAGAAAAAGGTTCATGTACAGCTTATATCACTTACGCATCTTTCTCCTACGGGTGCCCGGCGGCAACCTTGGTGGCCTCAGATGCCCAACAGGTACACCCTCAGGGGCATCCAGATCCCCATGGCCACCATGATCAGATTCTCGGTGAGCGACACAAAACCCAGTGGCACATTACTGTTGCCTCCGACGCAGGCACACTTGAGTTCACGGCGGTCGATATACACCGCCTTGAACACCGACACGGCCCCCACCGTACCGATAAACAATGCCACCGGGGCCGCCAGCCAGATCAGCGCCCCCGCCAGCATGAGAATGCCCGCGAGGGTCTCGCCGAAGGGGTAGAGGTAGCCGTACCCCACCTGCCGCTGAGCCAGCAGGTCGTAGTTCAGGAACATGGTGCTGAAGCTCTCCACATCCTGCAGCTTCTGCAGCCCCAGCAGGATCATGGCAATGGCCACAAACTTCTCCACTGTCATCAGGGAGAAGACCGCACTGTCGAAAAACCACATGATGGCGATAGCCATCAGCAGGGCGGTGCCAAAGATAGCGATGACCGGCTGGTAACTGGTCTCGTCGTCCGGGTCGTCCAGCCCGAAATACTCCCTCAGTTCATCGTAACCGCCGATGCGC
>JBMCIH010000303.1:0-3857 GCA_048617055.1 Marinobacter sp.
ATCACCCTGGGCGTCGAGGACGGCATTGCCACCATCACCCTCAACCGGCCCGACCGGATGAACGCCTTCACCCTGCAGATGATGGATGAACTCATTGCGGCCTTCGACCAGACCGATGCCGACGACAAGGTGCGCGCGGTGATCGTCACCGGCGCCGGCAAGGCTTTCTGTGCCGGGGCCGACCTGGCCGGTGGTGCTGATACCTTCGATTACGAAGAACAGAAAGGCAACGCGCCGGACCCGCTGGCCAATGGCGTCAACCGCGACGGCGGTGGCATGGTGTCGCTGCGAATTTTCCGTAGTCTGAAACCGGTGATCGGCGCCATCAACGGCGCCGCCGTCGGTGTCGGGGCCACCATGTCCCTGGCCATGGATATTCGCCTGGCTTCGGAAAAGGCCCGCTACGGGTTTGTGTTCGCCCGCCGGGGCATCGTGCCGGAGGCGGCCTCGTCCTGGTTTATTTCCCGGGCCGTGGGCCTGTCCAGCGCGCTGGAGTGGTGCATGAGCGGAAGGCTGATCAACGCCGACGAACTGGAGAGGCGCGGGCTTGTGCGGTCCGTGCACGACCCGGAGGACCTCTTGCCGGCCGCCGTGGCCATCGCCCGGGAAATTGCCGATAACACCGCTCCGGTCTCCGTGGCCATGACCCGCCAGATGCTCTGGCGCATGGCCGGGGCCAGACATCCCATGGAGGCCCATCAGCTGGACAGCCGCGCTGTACAGGCCCGTGGCGCTTCAGCGGATGCAAAGGAAGGTGTTGCGTCGTTCCTGGAAAAGCGGCCGGCGCAATACCCCGGCAGGGTATCCACCGATATGCCGGCCTTTTTTGACTGGCAGGGAGAGCCGGAATTCAAATAAAGGGTATGGGGTGCTTGGCGCCAGCGCATGCCGCTGACTGATTAAAATGGGGTCAGACCCTATTTTCCTTCGGAAAAATGGGTCAGACCCCGCGCATAAAAAAACCGGAGTGCCCATTGAGGGCCTCCGGTGACAGTATGGTGGCTGTCTATCGCCTCCGCTCGAGGTCACTCCACAGGAGAAATCAGGGTTCGTCCGATACCTTGACCATCAGCTTGCCGTCGTTACCGCCACTGAAGAGCAGCGACAGGCCATCCAGGGCATTGTCCAGGCCTTCCACTATGTGATCCTTCCATTTCAACTGGCCCCTGCTGACCCATTCCGTCAGCGCCTGCTGGGCTTCCGGGAACCGCTTCTGGTAGTCGATGACGATAAAGCCCTTCACCGTCAGGCGCTTCATCAATACGCGGCCGAAATCCTTTGGTCCCGGCATCGCGCCCTCGTCGTTGTAGCGGGAAATCATGCCGCACAAAGCCAGGCGGCCATTGAGGTTCAGGCGGTTGTAGATGGCATCCATGATATCCCCGCCGACGTTCTCGAACTGGATATCCACGCCGTCGGGACACAGCCGGTCCAGGGCTGCGGGAACGTCCTCGTGGCGATAGTCGATGGCACCGTCAAAGCCCAGGTCCTCCGTCAGCCAGCGGCACTTTTCCGGGCCACCGGCGATACCCACCACCCGGCAGCCCCTGAGCTTGCCGATCTGCCCTACGATGGAGCCCACCGCCCCGGCCGCCGCCGACACCACCAGGGTTTCCCCGGCCTCGGGTTTGCCGATGTCCAGCAGGCCAAAATAGGCGGTAATGCCGGTGGAACCAAGCACGGACATATAGGCGGACAGGGGAATGTCCGGGTGCCGGTCAACAGGCCGGACCATCTTGCTGTCGGCGACGGTGTACGCTTCCCAGCCGCCCACGATGGGTTTGACGATATCGCCGGGACGGAACCGGTCGGAGCGGGACTCCTCCACCACGCCCAGGGTACCGCCGCGCATCACATCCCCCACCTGCACCGGCGGCAGATACTGCTCCCGGTCGCTCATCCACAGACGGTGGGTGGGGTCCAGCGAGAGATAGACGTTGCGGATCAGTACCTGGTTATCCCGCAACTCCGGTACCTGCGCGGTGACAAGTTCCAGGTGTTCGGCGGTGATGTCCGCTTCCGGGCGCTTGCGCAGTACCCAGCGTTGGTTCTGGCGGTTGCTGGTCATTAGAGACACCCTGTTCTTGTATGTGGTTTCAGTTTGCTTCCTGTGTGGTTGTTGGCCATCGTCTGTTACGACGAATCTGGCAGCCGGAAAATGGGGTCAGACCCTATTTTCCTTCGGAAAAATGGGTCTGACCCCGCGCCGTTCAGGGCTGGGGGGCGGGCTCTGGTTCGGGCCCTGCGGGTGGCGGGGGCTGGCGGTTGTGGCGCCGCCGGGCCCAGATTCTCAGCTGCCCCACCACGCCGGCGGGGAAGAAGTACACGCTCAGCACGAACAGTACCCCGAACCAGAGCAGCCAGTGGTTCTCGCCCAGCAGGTTCTCGACCACCGGGATACCGGTGGTGTACTGCCCAACCCAGCCCAGCAGGTCCTGGAGGTAGTTCTGTGCCAGAATGAACAGGGTGCTGCCGACGATGGCGCCGTACAGGGTACCCATGCCGCCAATCACGCACATCAGCAGGATAAACACCATCAGCTCGAAGTTGAGGGTGTTCTCCGGGTTCACATAACGGTTGATCAGCGCAAACCCGGCACCGGCGAGGGTGGCCACCAGGGCCGCCAGAATCACCACCGCCGTCCGGTAGACCACCGTGCGATAGCCCAGCGCCTCGGCCCGGAACTCATTCTCGCGGATCGCCTGCAGAACCCGGCCAAACGGGGAGTTGACCAGGCGCAGCAGGAACAGGAACACCCCGGTCGCCATGGCCACCAGCACGTAGTACATGATATTGCGGCCGTTGAAGTACAGCTCGAAGGTCGCCTCCTGCCAGACCTGGCCCAGGTTCCAGGGCTCGGTCAGCAGGCCCTTGAGCAGGGTCGGAACGTCGATACCCGGAAGGGGCGCCTCGAAGGGGCGGAATGCCGGCCCCAGTTCCCGGGGCACCCGCACCCTCAGGCCATCCTCACCACCTGTCACGTTGTACAGCTGGGTCACCAGGCTCAGGAAGGCAAAGGCCACCGCGAGCGTCACCAGGGCGAAGAAAATCGCCCTCACCCGCAGCGACAGCAGGCCCAGCAGCAACGACAGCAGGAAGCTCACCGCCAGCGCGCTCGTCAAACCGATCAGTATGGCGCCCATGCTGCTGCCCAGACTGCCGATGGCCATGGCCACGCCGTAGGCGCCGATCCCGAAGAACATGGTATGGGCAAAGGACACGATGTGGGTGTAGCCCAGCATCAGGTCATAGGCGGCCACCACCATGATGAACACGCAGATCATGCCCAGGGTGGTGAAGGCACGGATGCCGTCGAACAGGAACGGACCGAGGAACAGGCTGACCACGATGATCAGCAGCAGTACCGTCAGCGGCTTGCTGCGGGGAAAGTCCTCCGACAGGATTCGATTCAACATGATTGCCTCGCTAGACCTTGATCACCGGGATCAGCCCCTGGGGCCGCCACATGAGTACGCCCACCATCAGCCCGACCGTGGCCACCGCCGCCAGCCGGGGCTCCACGTAGCCGATGTACAGGTTGATCAGCCCCACCAGCAGGGCGCCATAGAAACAGCCGCGAATGGAACCCAGGCCGCCGAGGATGATGACCACGATCACCGAGATCATCATTTCGTCCCCCATATGGGGCGTCAGCAGTTCCTTGTACATGCCCCACATGACGCCGCCCAGGCCCGCCAGCGCCGAGCCGGCGATGAACACACCCAGGAACAGCAGGTGAATGCGGTAGCCCTGAATCTCCACCATTTCCCGGTTCTCCACACCGGCGCGGATCAGGATGCCGATCCGGGTGCGGTCGATCACCCACAGCATGGCGGCGTAGATGGCCAGCCCCAGTA
>JBMCIH010000304.1:0-3853 GCA_048617055.1 Marinobacter sp.
GACGATGAGCTTCAGGCCATGCGGCTGGAGGATTCCATGGCACAGCGCACCGAGCTGGAGTTTGGCGGCGTTACCATCAATGAATCCATACCGGACGACGCCTTCGAGCTGGATTATCCGGACACAGTGGACGTTATCCGGGAAGACAGCTGATGCAGGACAGCCTGTTCCAGCAACGTGGCTTCGAGCCGCTGGCGGCCCGGATGCGGCCGCGCACACTCGATGACTACGTGGGGCAGGCCCACCTGGTGGGGCCGGGCAAGCCCCTGCGCCGGGCCGTGGAGCAGGGGCAGTTGCACTCCATGATCCTGTGGGGCCCGCCCGGCGTGGCAAGACCACCTTCGCCCGCCTGCTTGCCACAGTGGGAGATATGAGCTTCGAGACGCTCTCGGCGGTGCTGTCCGGGGTCAAGGACATACGCGCGGCGGTGGATCGCGCCCGCAGCCGCAAGCAGGCAGAAGGCCGCGATACGCTGCTGTTCGTTGACGAGGTGCACCGCTTCAACAAGAGCCAGCAGGACGCTTTTCTTCCCCATATCGAGGACGGCACCTTTATCTTTGTGGGGGCCACCACGGAAAACCCCTCCTTCGAGCTCAACAGTGCCCTCCTGTCCCGCACCCGGGTCTATGTACTGAAAAATCTTGAAGACGCCGACCTGGTGGCACTGCTGAAACGGGCCCTGACCGCCGATGAGGGCCTGGCGGGACAGGTGGAGGTGACAGATGCCGTGCTGGAGCTGATGGCCGCTGCAGGCAACGGCGATGCCCGCCGGGCGCTGAATATTCTGGAAGTGGCGTCGGACCTGGCCGAGCCCGGCGACGACGGTCGCCCCGAAATCACTGAAGCGGCACTGGAACAGGTGCTGCAGAGCAGCCTGCGCCGGTTCGACAAGGGCGGCGATGTGTTCTACGACCAGATTTCGGCGCTGCACAAGGCCGTGCGGGGCTCGGACCCGGATGCCTCCCTGTACTGGATGTGCCGGATGCTCGATGGCGGCGCCGACCCGCTCTATGTGGCCCGCCGGCTGGTGCGCATTGCCTCGGAGGACATCGGTAACGCCGACCCCCGGGCCCTGCGCCTGTGCCTGGACGCCTGGGAAGTGCAGGAGCGCCTGGGCTCCCCGGAAGGTGAACTGGCCATGGCCCAGGCGGTGACCTACATGGCCCTCGCCGCCAAGAGCAACGCGGTCTACAACGCCTACAACCAGTGCCTGGCCGACATCCGCCGGGACCCGGACTACCCGGTGCCGGTGCATATCCGCAACGCACCCACCGCACTGATGAAAGAGCTCGGCTACGGTGAGGAATACCGCTATGCCCACGACGAGCCGGACGCCTTTGCCGCCGGCGAGGCCTACCTGCCGGAAGACATCCGCCACCGGCGCTACTATCATCCCGTGCCCAGGGGGCTGGAAATCCGGCTCGCCGAGAAGCGCGAGCGGCTCGATGCCATGAACCGGGCCAGCGAACGCCAGCGCTATCCGTCCGGCAGCTCCTGAAGCGTCTTTCGCATCCCCGGCGGTACCTGATCACCCTGTCTGTGGCCCATTTCCCGCAACGCCTTAACGGCAAGGCCGGCGAATGGTTATAATGCCCCGCTGTCTGTACCGATTTCACCCAGTCAACCACAGGGATTGCCATGCTCGACCCGAAACGTGTCCGCGCCGAAACCGACGAGATTGCCCGCCGTCTGGCGATCAAGCACTTCACCTTTGACCGGGATGTCTTCAACGAGCTTGAGGAAAGGCGCCGGGCCATTCAGGTACGGACTGAGGCCCTGCAGAGCGAGCAGAACCGGCGCTCCAAATCCATCGGCAAGGCCAAGGCGGCCGGCGAGGATATCCAGCCCCTGCGGCAGGAGGTGGAAGACCTCAAACGCCAGAAGGCGGAAGCCGAGGATGAGCTTCGCTCCGTGCAGGAAGCCCTCAATGCCTTCCTGTCCGGCGTTCCCAACCTGCCCGATGAGACGGTGCCGGCGGGGGAGAGCGAGGCTGACAATGTGGAGGTGCGCCGCTGGGGCACACCCCGCCACTTTGACTTCAAGGTCAGGGATCATGTCACCCTGGGGGAGGCACTCGGCGGCATGGATTTCGAGGCCGGTACGCGCCTTGCCCACAGCCGTTTCGTCGCCATGCGCGGCGCCATTGCCCGGCTGCACCGGGCGCTGACCCAGTTCATGCTGGACCTGCATACCCAGGAGCACGGCTACGAGGAAACCTATGTGCCCTACCTGGTCAATGCCAACACCCTGTATGGCACCGGCCAGTTGCCCAAATTCGAGGAAGACCTGTTCCGCACGGCCGGCGAGCACCCCCTGTATCTGATTCCTACGGCGGAAGTGCCGGTCACCAACCTGGTGGGGGAGAGCATCCTCGACGACGCCAGCCTTCCGCTGCGGTTCTGTGCCCATACCCCCTGTTTTCGCAGTGAGGCTGGCTCCTACGGCCGTGATACCCGGGGCATGATCCGTCAGCACCAGTTTGACAAGGTGGAGCTGATCCATATCGTGCGGCCGGAGGAGTCCGAGGCCGCCCTCGAAGAGCTCACCGGCAACGCCGAACGGATTCTCCAGCTGCTGGGGCTGCCTTACCGGGTGGTGGAGCTGTGTGGCGGCGATATCGGCTTCGCGGCGGCCCGCACCTACGACCTTGAGGTGTGGCTGCCGGGGCAGGACCAGTACCGTGAAATCTCCTCCTGTTCCAATACCCGCGATTTTCAGGCACGGCGCATGCAAGCCCGTTGGCGTAACCCCGCCACCGGCAAGCCAGAACCTGTGCATACACTGAACGGTTCCGGCCTGGCGGTAGGCCGCACCCTGATTGCGGTGATGGAGAACTACCAGCAGGCCGACGGCAGCATCGAGGTCCCGGAGGTGCTGCGGCCCTATATGCGAGGTCTGGACAGGATTCAATGACGGCAAAGGGACCCAATGCTGACGACCGGCGACAAAACGGTGCAGGCGCTGCGGGTGATGCACCGCTCAAGGGCGGCAGCGGGCTGCGGCTTCCCTCCCGCTACCGGATGAACCCGGTCACCCGTAACCCGAACTCGTCGGAAGGAGAGGTGTTCCTGGTGGGGGCAGGCCCGGGGGACCCGGAGTTGCTGACCCTGAAAGCCTGGCGCATTCTGCAGCAGGCCGATATCGTGCTCTACGACCGACTGGTGTCCCAGCCCATCATGGACATGATTCCACCGCACGTCGAGCGGGTGCATGTGGGCAAGAAGCGGGCGGATCATACGCTGCCCCAGGACCAGATCAACCAGAAGCTGGTGACTCTCGCCCGGCAGGGGCGCTGCGTTGTGCGACTAAAGGGCGGTGACCCGTTTATATTTGGCCGCGGCGGTGAGGAAATCGAGACGCTGGCCGAAGCTGGTGTTCGCTTCCAGGTGGTGCCCGGCATCACCGCGGCCTCCGGATGCGCCGCCTACGCCGGTATCCCGCTGACCCACCGGGACTACGCCCAGTCGGTCCGTTTCGTGACCGGCCACCTCAAGGACGACACCTGCGATCTGCCCTGGAACGATTTCGTGCAGAGCAACCAGACCCTGGTGTTCTACATGGGGCTGGTTGGTCTGCCGGTCATCGTGGGGGAACTTACAGACCACGGCATGGCGATATCGATGCCGGTAGCCCTGGTGTCACGGGGCACCACACCAGAGCAGGAAGTGATCAGCGGCACCCTGGAGAATATCGTCGAAAAGGTGGATCAAAGCCGGGTGAGGGCCCCCACGCTGGTGATCATCGGGGAAGTGGTGGGGCTCAGGGACAAGCTGGACTGGATGGCGGCGGTGCAGGCAGACGATACCAGGCCGGCCTGAGCGGGGCCGGGAGCGCCGGCCCCGCTCAGGCCGGT
>JBMCIH010000305.1:0-3847 GCA_048617055.1 Marinobacter sp.
CAAGGGCTGGGTCTTTGTCCTGTTCAGTGCCCTGATGATCGGCTTGCTGGTGCGCCGGTCCCTGCGGCGGCTCGAGCATGCCAACAGCTTTATGGGCCTGCAGAGCTCGATGATCGAGCATGCCCACATCGGCATCATCGCGGCCAACGACCAGCGCAGGATCATCTACGCCAACCCGGCAATCGGGCGCATGACCGGCACCCCGCTGGAGCGGATTCTGGGGCGGGAACTGGCGGATTTTCGATCCGGTTACCATGACCCCGCCTTCTACAACGAACTCTGGCAGAAAGTGGATGAGACCGGGCTCTGGCAGGGCGAGCTCGATGCCCGGCGCCGCGACGGATCCGTGTTCACCCAGTGGGTCACCGTAACCCGGGTCGATGATGCACAGGGCAGGGTCGCCTACTATGTGCTTTTTGCCACAGACATCAGCGAGGAAAAAGCCGACAAGGAGCGTCTTCGCTACCTGGCTTTCTACGACCCGCTCACCGACCTGCCCAACCGGGCGCTGATGGCGGAACACCTCAGAAATGCCCTGCGGCAGACACCCGAAGACAGCCAGCGCCAGGTGGCGGTGCTGTTCGTGGATCTGGACGACTTCCAGACCATCAACGAGTCCTATGGCCACCAGGCGGGGGACCGGCTGCTGAAGGCAGCCGGACAACGCATACTGCGGTGTTTGGGGGAGGGTCAGCAGCTGGGACGCTTCGGTGGCGACGAGTTTGTGGTGCTGATGACCGGGGTCTCTGACCAGAAGGAAGTGGAGCGAATGGCCGCCGGTTTGCTGGACGCGCTGGGGACCGGGTTCCGGCTTGACGACCTCGCCCGGGTAATGGTGCGGGCCAGCATCGGCATCTGCATGGCCGGCGGTAACCGCAACAGTGACGATGACGACGTCTCCCGCCTTTTCAGCCAGGCCGACTCGGCCCTCTCGAAGGCCAAGCTGGCGGGCAAGAACACTTTTGCCTTCTACAGTACCGAAATGACGCGGCTGGCCCGCCGGCGTCTGGAGCTGGAAGAAGCCCTGACCACAGCCCTGGCCACGGGCGAGTTCGAACTTTTCTATCAGCCGGTCTATGATGTCGCTTCGGGCCGGCTGACCGGTGCCGAGGCGCTGATCCGCTGGCGCCACCCAGAGTGGGGACTGGTCCCGCCCATGGAGTTTATTCCGCTTGCGGAGGAAACCGGTCTGATCTTAGAACTGGGAAGCTGGGTGCTGGAAGAAGCCGTCCGGCAGGTGTGCCAGTGGCAGGAGGAAGGGCTGGTCCCCGGCGTGGTGGCGGTCAATGTATCCTCCCGCCAGTTGATGCGTGGCAACTTTCCCGCCTACCTCAAGCAGGTGGTGACCGAGGCTGGCCTGGCGCCCCACTGCCTGGAAGTGGAACTCACCGAAAGCAGTCTGCTGGCACTGGGTGAATGCACCGCGGCACTGCTCGGCGATATCCGCGCCACCGGTACCCGGCTGGCCATCGACGATTTCGGCACCGGTTACTCTTCCCTGAGCTACCTGCGGCGGTTCAAGGTGGACAAGCTCAAGATAGACCGCAGCTTCGTCAATGAGATCGCCGCGGAAGGTGGCGGCCTCGGCATCGTCAAGGCCATTATCGCCATGGGTCAGGCCATGGAACTGGAGGTTCAGGCCGAGGGCGTGGAGCTGGAGAGTCAGCTGAGGATCCTGGCGGAGCTGCGTTGTGACAGCTTTCAGGGTTACCTGCGCGCCGCTCCGATGCCCGCCGGGGACTTCCGGCAACTGCTGGCTGCCGAGACGGTTTCGCCCGACATCTGAGCCGGTGCCTCCGGCGTTCATTGATCTGGAACATGGGGGCACCGGGCTCGTTCGTAATTAATAAACCAGCCGCTTACCCCGTGCTGCCTGATGAAAACGGAGTTGAATCCATGACAGCCAAGTCCGCCAAACCCGGAGCCGCCGGCAACGGGCCCTGGTACAGCCTGAGCCCCGAACAGGTTCGGGCCCGGCTCGATGCACCGCAGCCGCTGGCCGCCGAAGAGGTGGCACAGCGGCTGCGCCAGTATGGCCCCAACCAGTTACCGGAAGCCGCCCGCACAGGACCGCTGGCCCGGCTGGCCCGGCAGCTGAAGAACTTCCTGATCTACGTGCTGCTCACCGCCGCGCTCATTACCGCGTTGCTGGGGCACTGGGTGGACACGGTGGTCATTCTGGCGGTGGTGGTTATTCAGACCTTAGTGGGCTTTTTGCAGGAGGGCAGGGCGGAGCAGGCACTGGCGGCAATCCGGCATATGCTCGCGCCCCAGGCGGTGGTGCTTCGCAGTGACGGCCGCCAGACCATTGCGGCGGCGGAGCTGGTGCCCGGCGATACCCTGCTGCTGGAGCCCGGCGACCGGGTGCCGGCGGATGTGCGCCTGGAGCGGGTACACGGCCTGCAGGTGGACGAGGCCATCCTCACCGGCGAATCCATGGCGGTGGACAAGGCGGTGGCCGGCAAGCCTGAGGGTGCAGCCCTGGGGGACCAGCGCAGCATGGCCTTCGCCGGCACCATGGTTACCACGGGTACCGCCCAGGGCGTGGTGGTCCGTACCGGGGCAGACACCGAGATCGGTCGGATTTCAGGCCTGCTGCGGCACACGGATACCCTCAAGACCCCGCTGCTGGAGCAGATGGACCGGTTTGCCCGCTACCTGTCGGTGCTGATCATTGTGGCTGCGGGGCTGATATTTCTCATCGGCACCTGGTTCAGCGGCCTTGCCGTGGATGAGCTGTTCATGGCGGTGGTGGGGCTGACGGTGGCCGCGATTCCGGAAGGGCTGCCGGCGATCCTCACCATCACCCTGGCCATCGGCGTGCGCCGCATGGCCTCACGCAAGGCGGTGGTGCGCCGGATGCCGGTGATCGAAACCCTGGGTGCGGTGTCGGTGATCTGTTCCGACAAGACCGGCACCCTGACCCGCAATGAAATGACCGTGACCGCGCTGGTGGCAGGGGGTACCGCCTACGAGGTTTCCGGTACCGGTTACTCCCCGGACGGGGCGGTCACCGGGCCGGACGGCCAGCCCGCATCCGCGGCCGTCAGAGAGCTGGCACTGGCCGGGACACTGTGCAACGACGCCCATCTCAGGCTGCAGGAAGACCCGGTGCGGGTGGAGGGAGACCCGATGGAAGGGGCCCTGAAAGTGCTGGCCCTGAAAGTGGACAACGAACTGGCCGATGGGGGCAGCCACTGGGTGCGGCGGGACGAGATTCCGTTCGATGCCGAATACCGCTTTATGGCGACCCTCAACCACGATCACCACGGCCGGGCCGTGGTCTACCTCAAGGGCGCACCGGAACAGGTGCTGGCCATGTGTGCCGAAACCATGGCCGCTGATGGTTCTTCCGGGCCGCTGGATACCGGTTACTGGCAGCAACAGGTGGACGGGATGGCGGCGCAGGGCTTGCGGGTACTGGCCTTCGCCCGTTTGCCGGTCGCGGACGGCACTGCATCCGTGGCCATCGGGGATGTCCGTCAGGGGCTGCAGTTGCTGGGTGTGGCCGTCTTTATGGACCCGCCCAGGCCGGAGGCGGTGGCGGCCATCGCTGACTGTCACCAGGCGGGCATCCGGGTCAAGATGATTACCGGCGACCATGCCCGCACCGCCGGGGCCATTGCCACCCTGCTCGGGCTGAGGGAAACCGGGCGGGTGCTTACCGGCGCGGACCTGAACCGGGTGGACGACGACGAACTGATCCCGCTGGCGGCCGGCGTGGATGTGTTTGCCCGCACCAGTCCGGAGCACAAGCTGCGGCTGGTGAGGGCGCTGCAGGCCAGCCAGGGCGTGGTGGCCATGACCGGGGATGGTGTCAACGATGCACCGGCGCTTAAGCGCGCCG
>JBMCIH010000306.1:0-3833 GCA_048617055.1 Marinobacter sp.
CAATGCCGAATTCTCCGACCAGGTGCTGCAGGAGCTGAACGGCTAGATACTTTTCCGCACGCGGCACAGGGGCAGGGCCTGATGGCGATCATTCTCGGTGTGGACCCCGGGTCCCGTATTACCGGGTACGGCATTATCCGCGTCCAGGGGCGCGATACCGAATACCTCGACAGTGGCTGCATCCGGGTCGGGGAACGGCCCATGGCGGAGCGGCTGCAGGTGATCTTCCAGGGCCTGGCCACCCTGATCGCCGAGTTCCGCCCACAGGAGTTCGCGATCGAGCAGGTGTTCATGGCCCGCAACCCGGACTCGGCCCTGAAGCTGGGCCAGGCCCGGGGCGTGGCTATTGTCAGTGCCGCCAACGCCGGGCTGGCAGTGCACGAATACTCCGCCCGCCAGGTCAAGCAGGCGGTGGTGGGCAAGGGCGGCGCGGACAAGTCCCAGGTGCAGCACATGGTGCAGGCCATCCTCGGGTTGGCCAGCAGGCCCCAGGCCGATGCCGCCGATGCCCTGGCCATTGCCCTGTGCCATGCCCATATGAGCCAGAGCGTTACCCGCCTCGCGGGGGCAGGGCAGCCAGGCGCGGCCCCGTCTTCACCTGGCAGCGGCCGGGGACGTGTCCGGGGCGGCCGGATGCGGTAATCTCGGTTCCACCCATCAGCAATACGGAGACAGCCCCGGTGATCGGACGACTGCGCGGTACCCTGATCGAGAAACAGCCCGGCCACGTGCTGGTTGAGGCCGCAGGGCTCGGGTATGAGGTGGATATCCCCTATACCACCTTCTTTCACCTTCCCGAGGCCGGCCAGGAGGTCACCCTGCACACCCATTTTGCGGTGCGCGAAGATGCCCACAGCCTGTACGGATTTGCCAACCGCCTGGACCGGGACCTGTTCCGTTTGCTGATCCGGGTCAACGGGGTGGGGCCCAAGCTGGCGGTGGGGATCCTTTCCGGACTCGATGCTGATCAGTTCATCCGCTGTGTGCAACAGCGTGACGCCAGTGCGCTGGTGAGACTCCCCGGCGTCGGCAAGAAAACCGCTGAACGACTGCTGATCGACATGGGTGACCGCATTGGCCAGCTGGAGGGCCAGTTTGAGCCCCGGGGCGCGGCCCGCAGCGGCGACACGCCGGCACAGCCCCGTCCCCAGGAGGCCACCGAGGAGGCGGAAGCGGCGCTGGTCGCCCTGGGCTACAAGCCCCAGGAAGCCGCCCGGGCCATCAGCCGGGTCGCCGGTGAGGGCATGACCCGCGAGGAACTGATCCGCCATGCCCTCAAGGCCATGATTCCGGCCGGCTGACAGGCACGGCGAGCGGACGGGGCCAAAATGTAGGGAGCGTAACGTGACAGCCTTGGTACTGACCGTACAATGTGTCCGGGATCTGGTCACCGGCCCCCTGGACGGTGTCCGGAACATTGCCCCGTCACTTGCACCTCGGATGGATCAGGTAGGATCGCGGTTGTTTAATTGCCGGTCTGGGCGGATGAACAAATCGGCCGAACACAGGTATGATAGTGAAAACCTGTAACGAGTCTTTGCATGATTGAATCTGATCGACTGATTTCCCCCCAGGCCGGATTTCAGGAGGAGGTCTACGACCGGGCCATAAGGCCGCACCGCCTGCAGGACTACGTCGGCCAGCCAACGGTGCGCGAGCAGATGGAAATCTTCATCTCGGCGGCCCGGGCCCGCGATGAAGCCCTTGACCACACCCTCATCTTCGGCCCGCCGGGCCTGGGCAAGACCACCCTGGCCAATATCATCGCCAATGAGATGGGCGTCGCCATCAAGACCACCTCCGGGCCGGTGCTGGAAAAGGCCGGCGACCTGGCGGCACTGCTGACCAATCTGGAGCAGGGTGATGTGCTGTTCATCGACGAAATCCACCGCCTGAACGCCGCCGTGGAGGAAGTGCTCTATCCTGCCATGGAAGACTACCAGCTTGACATCATGATCGGTGAAGGCCCTGCCGCCCGTTCCATCAAGCTGGATCTGCCGCCGTTCACTCTGGTGGGGGCCACCACCCGGGCCGGCCTGCTGACATCGCCGCTGCGGGACCGCTTCGGTATCGTCCAGCGCCTGGAGTTCTACAGTACCCGGGACCTGACCTCCATCGTACTGAGGTCCGCGTCCCTGTCCGGGGTGTCCATCGATGACGACGGCGCCTATGAGATCGCCCGCCGCTCCCGGGGGACACCCCGCATCGCCAACCGGCTGCTGCGCCGGGTGCGGGACTATGCCGAAGTCAGGGCGGATGGCACCATCAGCGCCACGGTCGCCGACCAGGCGCTGAACATGCTGAAAGTGGACAATGAGGGGTTCGACCATATGGACCGGCGCCTGCTGCTGGCCATGATTGAGAAATTCGACGGCGGTCCGGTGGGCGTGGACAGCCTGGCGGCGGCCATCAGTGAGGAGCGGGGGACCATTGAGGACGTGCTGGAGCCGTTCCTTATCCAGCAGGGGTTCATGGTGCGTACGCCCCGTGGTCGCATGGTGACCAGCAGCGCCTACCTGCACTTTGGCACCAAACCCGGCTCATCGCACCAGGAGGATCTCCTTGACGGTCAGCAGTAACCACCACGCTCTCAGGCGTGACGCCTTTTCCCTGCCGATCCGTGTCTACCTTGAGGACACGGACGCGGGAGGCATCGTGTTTCATGCCAGGTACCTGCATTATATGGAGCGGGCCCGGACCGAGTGGGTGCGCCACCGGGGTGTGGGCCTGCGCTCGGGGCTGAGCGACAACATCAGTTACGTGGTGCAGAAGCTGTCCATCCACTATACGGCCCCGGCCTATCTGGACGACGAGCTGCAGGTGACCGCCGAGCTGGTGGATGCCGGCCGGGTATGGATGGAATTCGACCAGCAGGTGATCCGCCAGGGTGAGCAGCGCCCGCTGGCCCGGGCCACGGTAAGAGTGGCCTGCATTGCCCTGGACAGCGGTCGCCCGAGGCGCCTGCCGGACGATCTGAGCCGGCTGCTAAAACAATACCTGGCATCCAAGCCATCATTGCAACAACATCAGGAGTAAACGGTGGATTCAGAACTCTCTGTGTGGCACCTCATTGCCCAGGCGGGCCCACTGGTACAGCTGGTCATGCTGCTGCTGGTGCTGGCTTCAGTCATCTCATGGGCGCTGATCTTCCAGCGTGTGCAGGTTTTCCGCAAGGCCAAACGGGCCCAGCTGGCGTTCGAGGAACAGTTCTGGTCCGGCATGGACCTGGGCCAGCTCTATCGTGAGGTCAATGCCAATCCGACACCCTACTCCGGTATGGAATCCGTGTTCCGGGCCGGCTTCCGGGAATTTTCCCGGCTGCGCCAGCAAAGCCGTGATCCCGATGCGGTGATGGACGGTGTGCAGCGGGCCATGCGGGTGGCCTTCTCCCGGGAGCAGGAACGCCTGGAAACCCATCTGCCGTTCCTGGCCACAGTGGGGTCCACCAGCCCCTATGTGGGTCTGTTCGGCACCGTATGGGGTATCATGAATTCATTCCGCGGCCTGGCCACGGTGCAGCAGGCTACTCTGGCCACGGTGGCCCCCGGTATTTCCGAGGCATTGATCGCAACGGCCATGGGCCTGTTTGCCGCCATTCCGGCGGTGATTGCCTATAACCGCTTTTCCGCCACGTCCGATGCCCTGCTGAAGAACTATGAAACCTTTGCCGAGGAGTTCTCCAGCATTCTTCATCGCCGGGTTCACGGTAACGGTGGCACCAGCCAGGGCTGAGGGCCCACTCGACGGGAGGGGATGTTATGAAAGGCGGAATGATGCAAACGGTTCGCCGCAAGCCCATGTCGGAAATCAACGTGGTGCCCTACATTGATGTC
>JBMCIH010000307.1:0-3779 GCA_048617055.1 Marinobacter sp.
CGGTGGCCTGCAACGTCAGGTTTGCTATAGAATGCGACCGCGTCAGAATCCTTTACCAACCCGTCGAGAGAGAGCCGGAACCTTGGAATTCAGTGAAGAGATCCGCAACGAACTGATTGAAGATGGCCGGATCACCGATCCCAAAAGCCCCCGCGGCGTGGTGCTCAACACTGCAGCCAGCCTGTTCCGGCGCAAGGGTTATCTGCAGACCACCGTACGGGATATCGGTCGTGAAACCGGCATCCTGCCGGGCAGTATATTTCACCATTACCGCAGCAAGGACGAAATCCTGCGTACGGTGATGGAAGAGAGCATTATCCTGAATCTGGGACGCCTCAAACGGGCGCTGAAAAGCCGCCCGGGGCTGGAGGATCGGCTTCGTACCCTGATTTCCGTCGAGCTCTATGCCATGAATGGCGAAACCGGCGAGGCCTGGAGCGTCATGGTGGACGAGTGGCGCAACCTCTCCGATGAGGGCAAGGCGACCATTCTGAAACTGCGGGAAGAGTACGAGGGTATCTGGCTGTCCGTTCTTCGGGAGGCCCATGAAACTGGTCTGGTATCCATGGAGCCGGACATTCTGCGCAAGCTGCTGGCCGGCTCCCTGCACTGGACGCCCACCTGGTTCCGCCACGGCGGTGGGCTTTCGCTGGACGATCTCACGGACCGGGTCTGGCAGCTGGCTACCGGCCATCGTCCCTGACGGCGCGGTGCTGCTCCGGCCGGTTTACTGGCCGCCCGGATGAGTGCCCATGAATTTGCAGAGAATACCCAGCATGACTTCGTCAGCACCGCCGCCGATGGAAACCAGGCGCAGGTCCCGGTAGAAGCGGGTGATCAGGGTCTCGTTCATAAAGCCCATGCCACCGTAATACTGCAGGCAGCTATCCGTCACTTCCCGGGAAAGTCGCCCGGCTTTCAGTTTGGCCATGGAGGCAAGGCGGGTCATGTCTTCACCGTTGATGTACCCCTCGGTGGTCCGGTAGATCAGGGAGCGCAACAGTTCCACTTCTGTCTGCAGCTCTGCCAGCCGGAAATGAATGGTCTGGTTGTGCAGCAATGGCTTGCCAAAGGCTATACGCTGGCGGGTATACTCTGCGACGTCCTCTATGCACTTCTCCAGCGAACGCAGCAGGCTGGCTGCACCCCACAGGCGCTCCTCCTGGAACTGCTGCATCTGATAGATGAAGCCCATGCCCTCTTCACCGATGCGGTAGCGCTGGGGCACCCGCACATCCTCAAAGAAAATCTGGGCGGTATCGGAACTGCGCATACCCAGTTTGTCCAGCTTGCGGGCCACGGTGACGCCGGGGGTATTCATGGGCAGCACGATCAGTGACTTGTTCTTGTGGACGGGGCCGTCACCGGTGTTGGCCAGCAGGCACATGAAATCGGCCTGGGCCCCGTTGGTGATCCACATCTTGCCGCCGTTGATGATGTAGTCATCGCCATCCTTGCGGGCAGTGGTCCGGATGGAGGCCACGTCGGAACCCGCTCCCGGTTCGGACACGCCTATACAGGCCACATAGTCACCGGAGATGGCCGGGGCCAGGAACTCCCTGCGCAGTTCATCGGAACCCACCTTGGCCAGAGCCGGAGTCGCCATGTTGGTCTGCACACCCACCGCCATGGGTACCGAGCCGCAGTTTACCTCCCCCATGGCCTCGCAGAAGGCCAGGTCGTAGCTCCAGTCCAGCCCCATGCCACCAAAGGCTTCCGGCTTGGTAATCCCGAGAAACCCCTTGGCGCCCATTTTGCGGAACAGTTCCCGCGCCGGGAACATGCCCTCGGCTTCCCATTCATCGACGTAGGGGTTGATTTCGTCGGCCACAAACTTGCTGACAGACTCATAGAGGCTCTTGTGCTCGGTGGTGTAACGCATGTTGCTCTCCGGTGATCGAAGGCGGTTATAGGCCCTCGGCTTCGTTTTTGTTACTGACGCGGCTCGCTGGCGGATCTGTTTTCCGCGTGGGCGGGGAGCGGTGCCAGTCGATGGGTGGATCGGCTTATTCAGACACGGGACCAATCACTCGGTCAAATTATTCTAGCGGCAATCTTGAATTTGACCAAGTGTTAGGTCTAACCTTGAGGCGATAGCCAGCGAGAGGGTAATGCAATGAGTTTTACCCCCAGTCAACAACAAAAAGACGGGCGGCTGATGCTGATCGGTACGCACCGTGTCTTTTATTACGGCTTACTGGGCAAGCCGGACGTACGCAATTTCGGTTGCGCCACCTTGTACGTCTCCGAGCGCACGCCCCTGCAGATCAATTTCGGTGACGGCTGGGACACCCGTTATCTGGCCTGGGTACCACCCTATACATCGCACCGGGTGCGCATTTCAGACCGGCATTTGGCGGTGGTGATGCTGGAGCCGGAATACACCGACACAGACAGGGCCGGGGCCTGTATCCGCCAGAAACTGCGGGATAACGGGGCCGCAGTCAGGGCGCGAATACTGGAAGGGGTCAGCCGTCTGCAGCAGGCCCCCCCCAGTCACCGTCTCACTGACGACGAATTTGATGACATTCTTTTTGGCCAGCCCCTGCCACGGCGATCGCCGGACCCCCGGGTACGCCAGGTGGTGGATCATATCTGCGAGCATACCGCCGACCCCTGCAGTGCGTCCTGGCTGGCGGATACACAGGGGCTTTCGCTGTCCCGTTTCCTGCACCTTTTCAAGGCGGAGACCGGCATCTGCCTGCGCAAGTACCGGGCCTGGCGTCGGGCCCGCAGTCTGCTGTACCACGTTCGTTCACCGTCCACGCTTACTGACATCGCTCTGGAAACCGGTTATCCGGACTCGACCCACTTCAGCCATTCCATACGCCGGATCTATGGCCTGCCTCCGAGAGAGATTGTCAATGGCTCCCGGCGCCTGGGGATTCGTGTACAGGTATCCGGCGGTGGCGGTGCGCCGGCTCCCTCAGCAGCCAGTTCGCGCAAGTTGAACCGCACGGCCGCTGTTATGGTTCCGGGCTGAGTGTCAGCGTCCGCATGAGTAATCCGATGATCAGAGGTGCACTATGACCCGACAACAAGTACAAGATACCGACCCCAGTCTCAGCTCCCACTATATCGGCGGCATCGGCGACTGGCTCCGCTACCACGCCTGGTACCGGCCGGACACCGAGGCCCTGGTCTACAACGATGACCGGGTGACCTATGGTGAGTTCGACCAGCGTGTCAACCGTGCCGCCAACATGCTGGCGGCGCGTGGGGTAACCCGGGGCAGCCGTGTCTGCCTGCTGATGATCAACAGCACCGCCTTCCTGGAAACCTTCTTTGCCTGCGCCAAGCTCGGTGCCATTGCGGTGCCGCTGAATTTCCGCCTCAGTGCAAAGGAGCTGGAGTTCATCATCAACGACGCAGAAGCCTCGGTGATTGTCTACCATGCCCGTTTTCTGCCGCTGCTGGAGCCGATTCGCAGCGAGACCACCCTGCAGCATGCGGTGGCGGTAAACGGCGAATGCGGTGAAGGCGCGCGCGGGGCGGACGGCGATCCGGACTACCGGGAAAGCCTGGCGGCGGCGGACACCACCGATCACCAGGTTCTGGTGGCCCAGGAAGACCCGCTGATGATGATGTACACCTCCGGCACCACCGGCAAGCCCAAGGGCGCCCTGCTGACCCACGCCAACCCCACCTGGGTGGCAATCAATACCCAGATGAGCCCCCTGGCCTTCAATACCTCGGACAGTACCCTGACGGTAGCGCCGCTGTTCCATATCGGGGGGCTGGCCATCTATACCTTGCCCATGCTGTATTGCGGGGCCCGG
>JBMCIH010000308.1:0-3830 GCA_048617055.1 Marinobacter sp.
TACCTGTCCAACATCGCCGACGAGGTCACCCTGGTCCACCGCCGCGACAAGCTGCGGGCGGAAAAGATCCTGCAGGACAAGCTGTTCGAGAAGGCCGAGACCGGCAACGTCAGGATTCTGTGGGATCACACGCTGGACGAAGTGCTCGGCGATGCCACCGGTGTCACCGGCATACGGGTGCGCAGCATCAAAGACGGCAGCACACAGGAAATGGACCTGGCAGGCGTATTCATCGCCATCGGGCACCGGCCGAACACCGACCTGTTCGAGGGTCAGCTGGATATGGAAGGCGGCTATATCCGTATCCGCAGCGGACTCGAAGGCATGGCCACCCAGTCCAGCGTGCCTGGGGTGTTTGCCGCCGGCGATGTTGCCGACCATGTCTATCGCCAGGCGGTCACCTCCGCCGGCTTCGGTTGCATGGCGGCTCTGGATGCCGAGAAGTTTCTCGATCAGCTTGACTGAACAACGGCTCCCGATGCGGCACCCAGGCCATGGCCCGGGGTCCGTATCGTAAGGCGGATCTGATGAGTGTCCTGCCCTGGCTCGACCCGGACTACCTGTGGTTCCCGCCCGCTGACGAAGCACTGGACGAACCCGATGGCCTGTTGGCCCTGGGCGGTGACCTGGCACCAGAGCGGCTGCTGTACGCGTACCGCCACGGTATTTTCCCCTGGTTCAGCGATGAGCAACCCATACTCTGGTGGTCGCCAAACCCGCGCTGTGTCCTGTTTCCCGACGAGGTCCATGTATCCCGCAGCCTCCGGCGCACCCTTAACCAGAGCCGTTTCCGGATTACCACCGACAAGGCCTTCCGGCGCGTCATTCGCCTGTGCGGCTCCACACGCCCGGAGGGCACCTGGATCACCGACGACATGGAACAGGCCTACGTGGAACTCCATCGCCAGGGCCATGCCCACTCCGTGGAAGCCTGGAACCAACGCGACGAGCTGGTGGGCGGCCTGTACGGGCTGGCCATTGGCCGCTGCTTCTTCGGCGAGTCCATGTTTTCGCTGGAAACCAACGCCTCGAAAGTGGTGCTGGTACACCTATGTGGCCAGCTGCTGCGAAGTGGCTTTCGCATCATGGACTGCCAGGTGGAAAGCCCGCACCTGCTGAGAATGGGCGCGCGCGCTGTCCCACGAACCGATTTCTTATCTATACTGAGTGCAAACGTCGACCAGCCACCGCACCCGGACCGGTGGCAGCTGGACTGGGTCTGGCAGGGCAAACGGCCCGGGGAAGACACTGAGCGTGTTGAAAAACACTAAGGACGCCCGATGAGCAGCCTCAGAACGCTGGTATTTTTCGCCACGCCGGCCCACAGCTGCAGCTACCTGCCTGGCCGGGACGCCACCACGATGTTCGTCGACCCCAGGGCCCAGGTCGACAAGCGCCTCTATTCCCAGCTGACCGCCCTGGGTTTCCGGCGCAGTGGCTCCCATTACTACCGCCCGCACTGTGAGCATTGCAACGCCTGTGTTCCGGTCCGGCTGGACGCCCGCACCTTACGCCCGGACCGGTCGCAACGCCGGGTATGGAAACGCAACCAGGACATCACCTTCAGCCTGGTGCCGGCGCGTTTTTCAGAAGCCTACTACGAGCTCTACGCCCGCTACATCAACGAGCGCCATGCCGATGGTGATATGTACCCACCGTCCCGGGACCAGTTCCAGTCATTCCTGGTGGAAGGCGCCACCGATACCTGGTTTCTTGAAATGAACCTGGACGGCCAGCTTATCGGGCTGGCGGTGGTAGATCTGCTGGAAGATGGTCTCTCCGCCATTTACACCATGTTCCACCCGGACCATGACGACCGCAGCCTGGGTACCCTGGCGATACTCTGGCAGGTACAGGAAGCCAGGGAGCGCAAGCTGCCATGGGTCTACCTGGGGTACTGGATTTCCGAAAGCCGGAAAATGAACTACAAGACACGCTTCCGTCCCATCGAAGCCCTGGTAGACGGATCCTGGCAGCCGTTTTCGCCGGAGCGGTAACCGCTGACGGACAGAAGGCGGCGCAACCCTGGCCTCTCCCGCCCCGCCGAATGGCGGCATTTTTTGCCAATCACAGCCAAATGAGGCAGAATTGCGCCATTCCGGAATCAGGGAAACCCAATCAAGCGAGGTTCTTACTGAATGGCAAAATCAGATGTCATTGAAATGGAAGGCGTTATTGTTGACACCCTTCCCAATACCATGTTCCGTGTCGAGCTGAGCAACGGCCATGTTGTGACGGCTCACATATCCGGCAAGATGCGCAAGAACTACATCCGCATCCTCACTGGCGACAAGGTCAAGGTCGAACTGACCCCCTATGACCTGAGCAAGGGCCGTATCGTTTACCGCGCCCGCTGATCCGCCAGCCTGCCGGGCCGGCACAGCCGCCGCCTGACATCTGCGCAAACAAAAGCCCCGCCTCGGCGGGGCTTTGTCGTTGCCGGATGACATCGGCGGGGTTGCTGAACACCCCGGTGTTCAGACCGCCTCTGCCGGTTCGTTTTCGTACTCGAACACCAGCTCGTCGTCCTTGAGGTGGATGTTCACTTCGCCACCATTCGCTGACAGGGCACCGAACAGGATCTGCTCCGCCAGCGGCCGCTTGATCTTGTCCTGGATCAGGCGGGCCATGGGACGGGCCCCCATGGTGGGATCATAGCCCCGTTCGGCCAGCCAGAGCTTGGCTTCGTCATCCACGTGCAGCACCACATGCTTCTCGTCGAGCTGGGCCTGCAGTTCGGTCAGGAACTTGTCCACCACGTGAGTGATAGTCTCCGGCGCCAGCCCGCCGAACTGGATGATCGAATCCAGACGGTTGCGGAACTCCGGCGTAAACATCTTGTTGATCACCTCCATGCCGTCGGTGCTGTGGTCCTGCTCCTGGAAGCCAATGGAGCGGCGGCTGATATCCTCGGCGCCGGCATTGGTGGTCATCACCAGGATCACATGGCGGAAGTCCGCCTTGCGCCCGTTGTTATCGGTCAGGGTGCCATGGTCCATGACCTGCAGCAGCAGGTTGAACACCTCCGGGTGCGCCTTCTCGATCTCATCAAGCAGCAGCACGCAGTGAGGATGCTTGTTCACCGACTCCGTCAGCAGTCCGCCCTGATCGAAACCGACATAGCCCGGGGGCGCACCGATCAGCCGTGACACGGTATGGCGCTCCATGTATTCCGACATATCGAAGCGCACCAACTCGATGCCCAGGATCTTGGCCAGCTGGCGGGTGACCTCGGTCTTGCCCACCCCGGTGGGGCCAGCAAACAGGAACGCCCCTTCGGGCTTCTCCGGCGCTTTGAGGCCGGCCCGGGCGAGCTTGATGGCGTTGGACAGGGACTCGATGGCCGGGTCCTGACCGAACACGGTCATCTTCAGGTCCCGCTCCAGGTTGCGCAGCAGGTCCTTGTCGCTGCTGGAGACGCTCTTCGGCGGGATGCGGGCGATGGTGGCCACGACATCTTCAATGGCTGACACACCAATCACCTTGCGGCGCTTGGCTTCCGGCAGCAGGCGCTGACGGGCGCCGGCCTCGTCGATCACGTCGATAGCCTTGTCCGGCAGGTGACGGTCGGAGATATAACGGTCCGCCAGCTCGGCGGCAACCCGCAGCGCCTTGTCGGTGTACTTGAGATCGTGGTGCTTCTCAAAGTGCGGCTTGAGACCCTTGAGGATCTGGTAGGTGTCCTCGACACTGGGCTCGTTGACATCGATCTTCTGGAACCGCCGCGCCAGGGCGCTGTCCTTCTCGAAGATGCCACGGAACTCCGAGAAGGTGGTGGAACCGATGCAGCGGATCTCGCCGGAGCTGAGCATGGGCTTGAGCAGGTTGGA
>JBMCIH010000309.1:0-3811 GCA_048617055.1 Marinobacter sp.
GACTGGAGGGGATGATGTAGCCCAGCGTGCCCCAGAAGCTCCAGTCCATTTCCATGCCGGTGATCAGGCCCAGACCGGGCTTGTCGCAATGCTGGATGCCATTGCGAACCAGGGTCTGCTGCTGCATGTAGCTGATGCGGATGTCCTGCATGTCGAACATGGCCGGCGATATGCCGGTGCCCCGGAGCAGGTCGCTGAGACTGGCCCCGTGCCGGGTGAAAACCTCAATGAAACCCAGCGGATGCAGGTGGAGCGGGATCACTCTGGCGTTGAAGTCCATGACGTGGGGCCTCTTTATTGTCAATGGTTTTTTTGTACGGCTGTTGTAACGGATGTTGATAGTGTGCCCCCATTCGCATCGGGGTAACAGGAACCCCTTAACAAAAAACGTTTCTGTAACTCAGTGACAAAAGTGCCGGCCCGGGGCCTGCGCTTGCGGCGGAGGGGGCGCTGTTACAGGCCGCCTTTGGTTTCTACATCCCAGTCGCTGGCGTCGCAGCCGTTGCAGGGGCCGGTGAAGATATCGGCAGCGTCACTGTCATCCTTGAGCTGGAACAGCCACCAGGCGGTGCTGATGCCGCGGTAATCGCCGAAATCGCCGGTCGGTTCGAAGTGGCTTGCGCCCTTGCGGTCTGCCCAGAAGGCCGGTTCGTTGGTGTTGCTGAATACGCGGCCGCCGTTCCGGGCAGGCCCTGCCAGGGTGTCGGCGGAGCCGGTCAGGATCAGCATGGGGCCATGCTGCTGTTCCTGGGAAGAGGAGCGATGCCCCAGGCCCATAACGTAGGGCTGGATGGGCGCGGTTGCGGTGATGCGCTCATCGCGACCGGCCATGATGGTGCCGCCACCGCCCTGGGAATGCCCCGAAGCGCCGATTCTTGAGAAGTCGATCTTGTCGGCATAGCTTTCCCTGCGTACCGCGTCGATACAGTCGAGAATGTCCTCACCGGAGCCGGCGTTGGCGGTCTGCGCTGCGGCCACCGCGATGCCGTAGGAGGCCCAGTGCTCAAGACCCTGGCCATAGGTGGCCGGGGAACCGCCGGTGCCATTGCCCCAGACCACCAGCGGGGTGCCGGGCTCGACATCGACCGGTCGGTAGATGGCGCAGGACCCACCCGCCTGCTCGCTGATGGTAGGTACCCCGCCGTCTTCGGCGTATTCATCAAAGGGGTCGCTGCCACCGCCAGCGCTGACCGCCATAGCCGAGGTGGACAGGGTGAGGGCGCCTGCGGCCACAATCGCGCCGGTCATGAGCGTTGTTGTCAGTTTCATGGCGTATCCTCTGAGCGTTGTTGGGTATTGTTGTCGGGTACAGGCTTGACCGGCTTTCTCCCGTTGTTGATTCTGATTTCCGGCCCCTTGCCGGTACTGCCAGGAATGCAATGCGTGGCGAGGACGTAAAAAGTGTAGGGGGGCGCACTGGCAGGAACTATCACACGAGTTTCCCATCCGGGCCTGAGCCCGGTTACTGGGTTATCGGGGCGTGCCCGCAGTCACGCAAAAAGGCCATGTTAAGTGATCGTCATCCAGGGGGAAGGCGGGTCGGGGGCGCTCGATTGGCCCCTGGGCACGGGCCGTTATCAGGTCACAGTAAAAAGCCGGGCACGGGGCCCGGCCTTGTGGTGAAAGACCGTTGGTTCAGAGGCCCTCGGTGTCGATTTCCCAGCCGTTGAGGTTGCAGGCGAATGGTTTTCCCCGACCGTCGGAATGCGATGGCTGAGTTTTGTATGCTTGTATTGACAGGTCTGGAACAGGCAGGAGTTTCACTGCCGTTGTCCAGCCTCTTCGATGGTAGAGGTGGGGAGCGCGTTGTTCCCTTAACGGGCCAAGCTTTTCTGATCACTTTTCGGACTGTCGGGTAGCGCTGACGTGACGGGATTCGCTGTTGATCTGCTGATAATGCCTCAGGCTACGGACCCCGCGGCCACGGCCGAAGCCCAGGCCCACTGAAAGTTGTGGCCGCCCAGATGGCCGGTAACGTCAACGACCTCGCCGATAAAAAACAGCCCCGGAAGATCCCGCACGGCCATGGTCTTGGAGGACAGCTGAGACGTATCCACACCCCCCAGGGTTACCTCGGCCGTGCGGTAACCCTCCGTACCTGCCGGATACAGCGTCCAGGACGACAGGGTCCGGGCGATTTCCTCAAGATCGGCCTGGCGATAGCCCTGCAGAGGGCCGGACCAGTGCTGAAGCCCGGCAAAGGCCCGGGCAAACCGCTTCGGCAGCGACTGCGTCAGGTAACGCTCCAGAGTGAGCGTTGGCTGGTGAGTCTTGAGTCCGGTCAGCTCCCGCAGCGGCTGCTGCCCGGGCATCAGGTCGATAGACAGTGGGTCACCCGGGCGCCAGAAGCTGGAAATCTGCAACATGGCCGGGCCGCTCAGCCCGCGGTGGGTAATCAGCATGGGTTCGCGAAAGTGTTCGCCGTTGCAGCGGACCTCGACCGGACAGCTGGTGCCAGCCAGGGGCGCCAGCTGCTGTTTCAGCTCCGGCGCCAGGGTGAAGGGCACCAGTCCGGCCCGGGTGGGGCGGATACTGAGCCCGAACTGGCGGGCGATGTCGTAGCCGAAACCGGTGGCGCCCATGGTGGGTATGGACAGGCCTCCGGTGGCGATCACCAGTGACTGGCAATCCATTACGCCACGGCTGGTCCGCAACTGATACCCTGTTCCGGATCTGGTGACTGCCTCGACCGTGGTCTTAAGGCGAAGCTCGACGCCGGCCCACTCACACTCGGTCAGCAGCATATCCAGGATGTCCCGGGCCCCGGTACTGCAGAAAAGCTGACCTGCGGCCTTTTCCTCATGCCCGATACCATGGCGCTCCACCAGTTCCAGGAAATCCTGGGGCGTGTAGCGCTTGAGTGCGGAAATGCAGAAGTGGGGGTTCTCCGAGAGGAAGTTGGCCGGGGTGCTGTTGAGGTTAGTAAAATTGCAGCGCCCGCCGCCGGACATGAGAATCTTGCGGCCGGGCCTGGGGGCATGGTCGATCAGCAGCACCCGCCGCCCCCGGTAGCCTGCCGTTGCAGCACACATCAGGCCGGCGGCGCCGGCACCGACAATGACCACATCGTAAGTTTGTGCCATGGTTGCCTCGTTCTGATACCCCGGCTCTGGACGGCGGGCAGTATAACGGTCGGGGAGCAGAGTGTCCCGCGCCGTCACATTGGCAACAGGCCTCCGGGGTGGCTGGGCAATGGTAATCAATTGTGAAATGCATACCCGCCTGCGCCTGTTTTTTCAATCGCCCGTTCGAATTTCGGGGCCAGTAGGGTATGGTTTGCTCAATCGTCGCTCTGAACAACAATAAACAGGCCTGGAAAAGGATAAACAATGCCAGGGCCTGACATTGGAGGAAAATCATGAAAGTCGGTCTCATTGTCGATTCTGCCTGTGATCTGCCCCACGAGTACATCCGCGAACACGGCATTTTCATCCTGCCGCTCACCGCGCGCATCGACGGGCAGACGTTCATCGATGACCATAATCCCGAAACCACCGAGGAATTCTATCGCCAGGGCCTTCTGGGCAAGGGCCATCATGCGGAAACCGAGGCGTTTTCAGCGGGCCAGATCCGGGATCTGTTCCTGGAGCAGGTGGTGCCATCCTATGATGTGGCCATCTGCGAAACTGTTGACCGTACCCGAAGCCAGATCTACAACAATGCCTCCGAAGCGATGAACATGGTGATGGCCCAGGCCCGCTCCGTGCGCGAGAAGGCCGGGGTTGAGGGCAACTTCACCATGCGGGTGATCGACAGCGGACAGCTGTTTGCCGGCCAGGGGCTGCTGGCCGCCTACACCATCGGGCTGCTG
>JBMCIH010000310.1:0-3803 GCA_048617055.1 Marinobacter sp.
GTCGGAGAATTCGGCATTGGAATAGACATTCTGAACATCGTCCAGGTCCTCCAGCATTTCAATCAGCTTGAGGTTGGCTTCGGTGCCGTCCCGGTCCAGCTCCACCGTCGTGGACGGAACCATGGTTACCTCGGCATTGTCCGGCTCCAGCCCCGCGTCCACCAGAGCCTGCTTCACATCCAGGTAGTTCTCCGGCGTGGTGCGCACTTCAAAAGAGCCGTCGTCCTGCTCGACGATATCCTCGGCGCCCGCCTCCAGCGCCACTTCCATCAGTTGCTCTTCACTGGTGCCGGGGGCATAGCTGAGAATGCCCTGCTTGCTGAACAGGAAGGCCACCGATCCGTCGGTGCCCAGGTTGCCGCCGAACTTGTTGAAGGCGTGGCGCACCTCCGCCACCGTGCGGTTGCGGTTGTCGGTCATGGCCTCGATGTAGACGGCGACCCCGCCGGGGCCGTAGCCCTCGTAGGTCAGCTCTTCGTAGTTGTCGTCGTCGCCACCGCCGGAGCCCCGCTCGATGGCGCGCTCGATGGTGTCCTTTTTCATGTTGGCCGTCAGGGCCTTGTCCATCACTGCCCGCAGGCGCGGGTTGTCGTTCGGGTCCGGGCCACCCTGGCGTGCTGCCACCACCAGTTCACGAATGATCTTGGTGAAAATCTTGCCACGTCTGGCATCCTGGGCCGCCTTGCGGTGCTTGATGTTGGCCCATTTGCTGTGCCCGGCCATAAACCACTCCTGTCTTCGTACCGGCCTGTAAATGGCGAACGGCCCGGGTCAAGCCTGCCCGGGCCCTTCTGAGGTTAACCTTCGGAAGCCTCCCCGCCCTTGTCGGCAGCCTTGGCCGCCGGCTTGCGCAGGCGGATGTGGAGCTCCCGGAGTTGTTTCTCGTCCACCTCACCCGGTGCCTGGGTCATCAGGCAGTTGGCACTCTGGGTTTTCGGGAAGGCAATCACATCGCGGATCGAACTGGCGCCGGTCATCAGCATCACCAGGCGGTCCAGGCCAAAGGCCAGCCCGCCGTGTGGCGGGCAGCCGAACCTGAGGGCGTCCAGCAGAAAGCCGAACTTGGCCCTGGCCTCGGCCTCGTCGATGCCCAGCACCCGGAACACCGACTGCTGGGTGCTCTCATCGTGGATACGGATGGAGCCGCCGCCCAGCTCGGTGCCGTTGAGCACCATGTCATAGGCGCGGGACAGGGCCCCGGCCGGGTCCGCCGCCAGTTCTTCCGGCGTGCAGCTCGGTGCGGTAAACGGATGGTGGATAGCGGTCAGCTGGCCGCCGTCGGTCTCTTCGAACATGGGGAAGTCCACCACCCACAGTGGTGCCCACTCGCTGTTAAGCAATTCCAGGTCATGCCCGACCCTGATCCGCAGAGCACCCAGGGCCTCGTTGACGACCGTCGCCTTGTCGGCGCCGAAGAACACGATGTCGCCATCCTGGGCGCCTGTGCGGTCCATTACCGCCATGGCGGTGTCCTCACCCAGGAACTTGACGATGGGCGACTGCAGCCCCTCCACACCTTTGGCCCGCTCGTTCACCTTGATATAGGCCAGGCCCTTGGCGCCGTATATACCGACGAACTTGGTGTAGTCATCGATCTGCTTGCGGGTCAGTGTGCCGCCACCAGGTACGCGCAGGGCCGCCACCCGGCCCTTGGGGTCTTTCGCTGGACCGGAGAACACCTTGAAGTCAACGCTCTCCACCAAATCGCCCACATCCACCAGTTCCAGCGGGATGCGCAGGTCCGGCTTGTCGGAGCCATAGCGCTGCATGGCTTCTGAGTAAGGCATGCGGGGGAATACCGGCAGCTCCACATCCAGCACATCCCGGAACAGGTTGCGGGTCATGGTTTCGGTCAGCTGCATCAGGTCCTCCTCGTTGACGAAGGAAGCCTCGATGTCCACCTGGGTGAACTCCGGCTGCCGGTCGGCCCGCAGATCCTCGTCACGGAAACACTTGGCGATCTGGTAGTAACGGTCGACACCGGACACCATCAGCAGTTGCTTGAAGAGCTGGGGCGACTGGGGCAACGCAAAGAAGGCGCCCTCGTGGGTCCGGCTGGGCACGAGGTAGTCACGGGCCCCTTCCGGAGTGGCCCGGGTCAGTATGGGCGTTTCCACATCCATGAAGCCGTTGCCATCCAGGAAGTTACGGATGTAACTGGTAACCCGGGAACGGAACCGCAGGCGGTTGAGCATCTCCGGCCGGCGCAGGTCCACAAAGCGGTAACGCAGGCGCACGTCCTCGCCCACATCCACATGCTCGTCCAGCGGGAACGGTGGCGTGGCGGCGGCGTTGAGGATGTTCAACTCCCGGCCCAGCACTTCCACCTGGCCGGTAGGCATGTTGGGGTTTTCGGTGCCGGCAGGGCGGCGCCGGACCCGGCCGGTAATCTGGATCACGAACTCACCACGGACTTTCTCGGCCCGGGCAAAGCTCTCCTCGGTGTCCGGGTCGAACACCACCTGGGCCATGCCGTCTCGGTCGCGGAGATCGAGGAAGATGACGCCCCCGTGGTCCCGCCGGCGGTGGACCCAGCCACAGAGCGTGACGTCCTGATCGATGTGTGTTTCGTTGATTCCACCGCAATAGTGACTGCGCATACCCGTTCCCATAGCTGTCGTTACAAGTGTGTGTTCCGGATGGCGGCCGCCGGAGGGGCGACTGATCCACGGGGCCTCGGACAGGCCTCCCGAAAAAGCGGGTCATTATAAACACAATCGCGCACAAAATCAGGGCCCGCACCGATTATGCCAGCGGGTCATCATCCGGCCCGGCCACCGCTACCATCCGGCCCCTGCTCTGACTACAATGAGCTGCACTCAAACCTGTACAAGGACTACCCGTGTCAGCCCGTGCCGAGCAGAAACTCCGTACCCGCCGTGCCCTGATGGACGCCGCGCTGTCACAGCTGAGTGCCGACCGAGGCTTTGGCAGTCTCAGCCTGCGGGAAGTGGCCCGGGAAGCCGGCATTGCCCCCACCTCCTTCTATCGCCACTTCGCGGAACTGGATGAGCTGGGCCTGGCGCTGGTGGACGAAGGCGGGGTCGCCCTGCGCCAGCTGATGCGCCAGGCCCGCAAACGCATCGCCCGCAACGGCAGCGCCATCAGCACTTCGGTGGATACCTTTCTGGAATACCTGGGCAACAACGCCAACCTGTTCCGGCTGATGCTGCGGGAGCGCACCGGCGTGTCCAAGCAGTTCCGGACCGCGGTCAAGGCGGAAATCGATCACTTCGTGACGGAACTGGCGGACGACCTGGCCCGCTTCGGAGACGAACGGGGCAAGCCTCTCTACCATGCCCGTACTGTGGCCGAAGCCATGGTCACGCTGGTGTTCAATCAGGGCGCCGAAGCCCTGGATGCCACCCGGGAAGAGAAAGAGCAGTTGCGTCAGCGGCTGAAAACCGAGTTGCGGATGGTGCTGCTGGGCTCACAGGTGATGGCCCGCCGCCGCAAAAGCACCGCCATCTGACCGCCGGTTTCACCCTGCCGTCAGGCGCCCGATAACCGGGGCCAGCCGGGCACGGCAGGCCTCAAGCTGTTCGCCGGTGTAGGGTACCGGCGCCTGAAGCCCCCATACCGGCCCGGGCCAGCCGGTATCGCCCTCGTGGCGGACAATGTGGTGCAGGTGCAGCTGGGTCACCATGTTGCCCAGCGCGGCCAGATTGAGCTTGTCGCCACGAAAAGCTGCCATCATGCCCTCCCCCAGCAACGACGATTCCGCCAGCAGCTGCTGCTGGTCCGATGGCGCCAGCTGATAGAGCTCCCGGATACCGGGGCGCCTGGGCACCAGCAGCACCCAG
>JBMCIH010000311.1:0-3751 GCA_048617055.1 Marinobacter sp.
TGACTCCCCATAAAGGGGGCTGCCCCACCTTCTGGGTTAGCCTCAGCCAGAGCCAAAACTTACGTGCTCACATGCGTTAAATCGGGGGGCCGCATTCGCGAACCGAAGCGCCAGCGCAGGTTCGTCCGACAACAGTCTCTGGCTCAATGCTTGAATGCGCATTGTCGTGCGCATAGACTAAGACCAGGCATTGAACAGCTACCTGGAGGCTCAAATGGCCGAACTCTACAACACAGCCGCACCGAAAAAAGCGGCGAACCTCTCAGTTAATAGCGACCTGTTGCGTAAGACTCGTGAACTGAACATTAACCTGTCTGCTACCCTGGAACGAGCGTTGAAAGAAGAGCTTTCTAAACACGAAGCAGAACAATGGGTTGAAGAAAACCGCGCTGCTATAAAAAGTTACAACGATTTCGTCGAACAACATGGATGCTTCGGCGACGAATTCAGGGACTTTTGATGGCTCAGTTCGATGTATACCCCAACCCAAGCCCGACCAGCAAAGCGCACTATCCTTATCTTGTCGATATTCAAAGCAGCCTGCTGAGCGAGCTGGCAACTCGCATCGTCATCCCTTTGGGGAAACGCTCCGCATTTGGCGGCAAAGCCATGCAGGGAATCACGCCGGAAATCAGCTTTGAAGAACAGGACCTTTTACTGTTAACTCCGCAAATTTCCTCTGTTTCTGCAAAGCATCTCAGAAACCCGGTTGGCTCTCTATCACATGTCAGGGACCAAATTTTTGGAGCCCTGGACATGGCTATTACCGGCATTTAACCCCTGGCCTTGCGGCGTGCCGGAGCGCCAGCGAAGGCACGGCCGACAACGGCCATTTGTTATGGGGTGTAACATCCTGCACCATTTAGCTATGTCTATCTCCACGGGGTGTCAAATGACTGCGCTCGAACTCGAAATCCTAAAGTCGTTTTCTGCATATCCCTTGGGATCTTGACCGACTCTTTCTTTATCCTCGAACAACATCAGATGAATCACTCTATTGAGGCTAACATCTGTATACAAGTCGCCACGACCACTTTTCCCGGGACTCATATCTCTTTTACGAGCTTCCCCGAAGCTAGCCAGAAATCCCCAACCAGTCAACGAGTTCCATCGGATTTTGTGTCAGTAGCCTGCAGGAAAAATAATCATTGCGACTCATATCCCCGGATTCTGCTGCATCCCTGTCAGTCCGATATTCCGGCATTTTCTCAGCAAAAAGTCGTCCGGCGGTTTTTCCTGCCCGTAGTGAGCGCATTGGGGCGTATAGCGGGGAATGGCGGAAGGGTATGGGAGTCGAACCCACCAGGCGCGCGTTGCGCACCTCACCGGATTTGAAGTCCGGGCGCTCCACCGGGAAGCGATCCCCTTCCATTGCTGGCTTTCTGCAGTCTACCCCGTTTCTCCCGGATTTGAGAGGGTGGCAGCTATCCGCCGGCGGTAGGCCGGTTGCAGGCGGCGTTCCTCATTGATGAACGCGGTGACGCCGGCCCGGTCCAGGTATTCCAGTGCGCTGACGGTCAGGCGGCGGCCGATGCCCGAGCGGTCCCGGTAGGCCCGGGCGTCGAAGGCACCGGTGGGGGAGCTTTCCGCCAGTTCCATGGCGATGGCGGCCAGTTCCGTGACGGTTTCCGGCCGGTAGAAGCGGTTCGGGGCCACGGCCACCAGCAGGCCCAGCCGGTGCATGCGTTCCAGGAAGGCCAGCATGCTTTTCCGTTCCAGACCCAGGGCCTGCGCCAGTTCGCCAACGATGGGTGGCTTCAGGCCGGTTCCTTCCAGTTCCGCTAACACCTGCTCGGGCAGGTGCTGGTCGGCGTCGGCCAGTTGTGGCTGGTGGCCAGGCCGGTGGAAGCGGAAGCCATTGCGGGCAATCTCCCCTTCGGCCAGCAGCCGGTGCAGCAGCTCATGGCGCACCTCCTGGGCCAGCCGCAGACCGGGCAACCGGGTCAGCTCCGGTTCCGTGGGGCCGATCTGGTCCGGCTTATTCCGGTGCCACTGGTCCAGCCGCCCGAGCACCTGGGTCTTCAATGCAGCCCAGTGGTCGGGCGCGATAGCAAGCTTTCCGGAACCGGTCAGGATGACAACAGGCTCAAGGGTGGCCAGAACCGGCGCCATCTGCGTGTCCGGCAGGTTTTCCGCGGCCGCAAACGGGTCAAGGTTCACGCCCGCCGGGTGCGCTTCCAGCCTGGCAGCCAGGCGGGTTGCCTGACGGTCGGCTTCCGGCTGTTCCCGGGTTGTCAGAAGCGTTCGCAGCAGCTGCACCCGGTTACCACTGGACCGCCCCCTGCCCTGCCCGAACGGGTCCACCACCTGGCCGCCGCCAATGGTGCGGCTGAGGGCCGGGTCCCGCAGGATGAGGCGGTCGCCGACACAGGCCTGCACCGGCCGGTCCAGCATCAGCTGCACCAGTGCCGGTGTGTGCCCCTGGCCTTGGTCCAGCATGACAACGCGGGCGCTCCGCACCGCCGCCCCCAGGTGTACCTGGAAGGTGCCCCGGTGGAGCCGGGTTTCCGGCAGCAGGGTCAGCCCCACATCCAGGCGGTCGGTGGGCCGCTGCAGCCAGGGGCTGACCAGCCAGTCCCCCCGGTGGATTTGCCGGTCGCTGATCTCGCCGGCCAGATTGATGGCGCATCGCTGGCCGGATGCCACGCGGTCCACCGCCTCGCCGTGGACTTCAAGCCCCCGGACCCGTGCCGTATGACCGGCGGGGGAGACCATCAGGGTGTCTTCCCTGCAGAGTTCTCCGGCCGTCAGGGTTCCGGTCACCACGCAGCCCCGCCCGGTAACCGGAAAGCTTCGGTCCACCACAAACCGGGTACCTGCCGACGGCCCGCCGGATTGCTGGTCATGGGCCAGAGCCTGGTCCGCCAGCCACGCTTTCAAGGGTGGAAGGCCGTCACCGGTCACGCCGGACACCGGGAATACCGGGGCGTCCTCCAGCCCGGTGCCTGCCAGCAGCTCCCGGACCGCTTCGGTTGCCTCGGCCAGCCGCTCCGGGCTCACCCGGTCTGTCCGTGTGAGTGCCACCAGGCCGGATGCCACACCCAGCAGATCAAGGATCGCCAGGTGCTCCCGGGTCTGGGGCATGGGGCCGTCATCGGCGGCGATTACCAGCATGACAGCGTCCACCGCCGCCACCCCGGCCATCATGTTGCGGATGAATTTTTCATGGCCGGGCACATCCACAAACCCGAGCCAGTGGCCCTGTTCCGTGCGGCGCCAGGCAAAGCCCAGGTCGATGGTCAGGCCCCGGCGCTTCTCCTCCGCCAGCCGGTCCGTGTGCTGCCCGGTGAGGGCCTGGATCAGGGTGGTCTTGCCATGGTCCACATGGCCGGCGGTGGCAATGATCATTATGCCCCCGTCTCCGGCTGGAGCTGTGCCAGGAACGGGGTTGCGTCTTCCAGGCAGCGGCAGTCCATCAGCAGGGCGTCTTCCGAAATCCGCCCGACGACCGGCATGGGGAGCTGGCGCAGGCGGGCCGACAAAGCCTTTAGCTCGCGGTTGCGTTCACGCCGGTTGCCGGCGACCGGAGCCAGGCGCACCGCCGCGCTGGGCAACAGGTCCAGTGGCAGGGAACCGCTGCCGATCTGGCTTTTGACCGGTACGACCGACACATCCCAGTGGTCCCCGGCCCAGGCTTTCAGAGGTTCTGTGATGGCCCGGGCGGTGACCTGTATGGCCGTTTCGGAGCGGGTCAGCAGGCGCAGCGCCGGTACCTGCCGGGCGACGGTGTCCGGGTTGCCGTAAAGACGAA
>JBMCIH010000312.1:0-3740 GCA_048617055.1 Marinobacter sp.
GGTCTCGCTGTGGGCCAGGGTGCCGTCCTTGATGCGGTAGCCGGCCTCCTGAAACAGCGTCATGGCTTTCCTGAGGTTGTCCCGCAGGGTCTGGCCGCCCTCGGTGGAGGGCGGTTCGTAGGGCTCGGTGAACACATCCTCGGGGAGATCGTCCCGGTAACGCTCCAGGATTTCCAGTTCACCGCCTTGCGGGAGGCCCGAGGACGCCAGTTCACTGTTCTCGAAATAGCTTGTGGTACGGGTGTACTGGTCATGGAAAAGATTGCGGTTGGCCCAGTCGAAGTCAAAGGCGTAACCGATAGCTTGCCGCACCCGGGGGTCCGAGAACTGCTCCCGGCGGGTGTTGAACAGGAAGCCCTGCATGCCGGCAGGGCGCTCATGCTCGATGGCTTCAGTAATGATGCGGCCGTCGCTGAAGCGGTCACCAGTATAGGCCGTGGCCCAGTTCTTGGCGGAATTCTCTACCCGGAAGTCATAGTCACCGGCTTTGAACGCCTCCAGCGACACGGTCTCATCGGAGTAGTAATCGTAGCGGATCTGGTCGAAATTGAAGCGTCCCCGGCGTACCGGCAGATCCTTTGCCCAGTAATCATCCACCCGCTCGTAGGTGATGTCCCGCCCGGCCTCAAAGTCGCTGATGCGGTAGGGGCCGCTGCCCAGGGGCGGTTTCAGCCCGTGGCGACCGAAATCCCGGTCTTCCCAGTAATGGGCGGGAAGGATGGGCATCTGCCCCAGTATCAGGGGCAGCTCCCGGTTATCGGTTTCACCGAAGTCAAAGCGAATGCGATGCTTCGATTCAACCGAAACACCGGTAACGCCGGCGTAATAGCTCTTGTAGAAGGGGTGACCGTCCTCCATCAGCGTGTTGAAGCTGAAGGCGACGTCTTCCGCGGTGATGGGCTCACCATCATGAAAGCGGGCTTCGGGTCGCAGGTTGTAGATGACGTAGCTGCGGTTTTCCGGCGTTTCGATGGACTCCGCGATCAGGCCATAGGCGCTGAAGGGCTCGTCCGCCGACGTCACTAACAGGGTTTCATAGAGGTAGCTGTTGAGGCCTGCTGCGGCCACGCCCCGTACCACAAAGGGGTTGAAGCTGTCGTAGCCGTTGGCACGCACGGCCAGCCTGAGCCGGCCGCCCTTTGGGGCATCGGGGTTGACGTAGTCGAAGTGTTCGAAGTCCGGGCCATAGGCCGGCTCGCCGTGCATGGCGATGGCATGCACGGGCTCGGCTTTGGTGTCTCTGCTGCTGGCGGATTCGTCGCCGGCGGCAAGGCCGGCGCTGAGGAGCAGGGCGCTGCCGGCGGCAAGCGCACAGAAAAGTCGTAAAATCCTTGGTCTGGCCATAGAGATGCTTGTGCCCGTGATCGTTGGGCGGGCAGGCCCGGTCCGGGCGCCCGCGGAGAACTTTCGACAGCCTTGGACCGGAAAAGTCAGCGGCTGTTCCGTACGTCAACGTAAAGTACCAGGCTTTGCCCGGGCTGCAGGTAGCCGGCCGCGTTCAGGTCATTCCATGCCGCGATGTCGCGCACATTGACCGCGAACCGGTTGGCAATGGCGGACAGCGAATCGCCCTGGCGAACCCGGTACCCCACCTTGCGCACCATGCCGGAGCGATCGTTGGAGGCTATCCGTTGGCCGGAAGCTGACTTTGCTTTCCTGGACCATATCACCAGTTTGTGGCCGGGTACCAATGGATCGCCAGGGGCCATGCCATTCCAGGCGGCCACCTGGCGAACACTTACGTCATGCTCACGGGCGATATCCCAGAAGGTGTCACCCCGGGCTACCTGGTGTTCCACCCGCTCACCGCCGTTGCTGCGTCCACCGTTCTCCTGCTTCCGGTTGATCCGCTGGCTCTCACTCAGCCGGTAGGCCTTGTCGCCGGAACGTGCCGAGGGAATCAGCAGCTGCTGGCCGACCCGGATGAGGTCACTGTTGAGTTTGTTGACCTCCTTGAGCACGGACGGTTTGGTACCGAAACGACGGGCAATGGCCCCCAGATTGTCACCGGGGCGTACCCGGTAGTCCTTCCAGGACACGCGGCTGTCCGGGTCCAGCTCGGCGATACTCTGGCGGAACCGGCTGGCATAGTCGACGGGAATCAGCAGACGATGGGGGCCGTCGGGTCGGGTGGCCCAGCGGTTGAATGAGGGGTTGAGCAGGTAGATCTCGTCCACATCGACGCCCGCCAGCTCTGCCGCATGGGCAAGGTCAATCTGGCCGCCGGTTTCCACCACCTCGAAGTAGGGTTTATCTTCGAGGGCCGGCAGCTCGATACCATAGGCGTCCGGATCGTCGAAAATCTTCGCCAGCGCGATCAGCTTGGGTACGTAGTGGCGGGTTTCGATGGGCAGCTGCAGTGACCAGAAGTCGGTGGGCTTGCCCAGCTGCTTGTTACGCCGGATGGCGCTGGAAACGGTCCCTCCGCCGCTGTTATAGGCCGCCAGCGCCAGCATGGGGTCACCATCGAACCGCTGGGCCAGCTGGTCAAGGTAGGTCAGGGCAGCGTTGGTGGAGGCCAGCACGTCCCGGCGGTCGTCATGCCACCAGCTCTGGTCGAGACCGAAATAGCGACCGGTGCCCGGTATGAACTGCCAGAGACCCGCGGCCCGGCCATGGGAATAGGCAAAGGGGTCAAAGGCGCTTTCCACCACCGGCAGCAGGGCGTACTCCATGGGCAGCCCGCGCCTTTCGGTTTCCTCGACGATATGGTGGAGATAGCGACGGCCGCGCTCCACGACCCGTTCAATATACTGGGGATGGCGTTTATACCAGTCCAGTTGTTGCTGAACCCGTTCATCTCCCTGCTCATGGTCCATGTCGAAGCCGGAGCGCATGCGGGCCCACAGGTCGCGGTCCTTCTCCTTCGGCTCCTCCTCGGCAACCTTCCCGGAATCTAGGCGGCTGCGGGCATCCTTTGCGGTCTGCTTGAGTGAGGGTTCGATGGATTCGTCAAGCTCGGTATTGTCCTCGCTGCGTTCATCTTCTATGGCCCGCTTCAGGGCTTCATCGCCGACGGCCACCGTCTGCTGGTGGGAAGCCAGTACCGTATCGTCCTCCCGGTCGCCAAACCAGGAGGATGTGGACGAACAGCCTGACAGCAGAAGGGTGAGCAGGGTAAGCGTGGTCGTATGTCTTGCATTCATAGTCGACATTCCAGGGCTCGGACCGGTTCCAGCCATCATCCCTGGCTTCCGAGCGGGTTCATCGGGTTTTGGAAACGTTCGCGATTCTATGTAAGCCCGTAACCCGGGTCAATGACAGCTGTGTTACAGGGCGCAACGCCGCCACCCGGCTCTGGCACCGGGTGAATGAGTATCAGTCTAACGAATCAGAAGTTGTCCTTGCCGTGACGCACTGCCGCAAACACGCCGCTGTCACTGTCGGTGATCAGACCGTGCTGCCGGCCGTAGGACTCCGCAACGCGGATCACTGCCGGATCATCCCAGCGCAGGAAGGGGTTGCGCTGCTTCTCGTCTCCCAGTAGCACGGGGACAGTGGGACGGCCTTCCTCTCTGAGGGTCTTGCAGTGTTCCTCAAAGGCCGACAGCGAAGGATCGTCGGGCAGCCAGTGGCGGGCAAAACGCAGATTGGTCAGGGTGTACTCGTGGGCACAGTAGACCAGAGTGTCATCCGGCAGGGCCCGTAAACCGGCAAGGGACTCAACCATCTGGCCGGGGGTGCCTTCGAACAGGCGTCCGCAGCCACAGGCGAACAGGGTATCCCCACAGAAGAGTACG
>JBMCIH010000313.1:0-3714 GCA_048617055.1 Marinobacter sp.
CGGCAGCACGTTGCCGACCATCTCCATGGTGCCCCGGGCACGGCAGTAGTCGATCATCTTCTGCATCAGGGCCACACCCAGGCCCTCGCCTTTCATCTTGTCGTGAACCATCACCGCGAACTCGCAGCGCAGGTTGTCGGCGTCGGTCCAGACCCGGACGGTGCCCAGGGTTTCTTCCCCCTCGCCGTCCTCCCGGGGGGCATTGGCAACGAAGACCATTTCCCGGTCATAGTCGATCTGCACCATCTGGGCCACGTCCTCCCGGGAGAAATGCTTGCGGAACTGGAAGAAGCGGTAACGGATCGACTCCGGTGACTGGTGCTCGTGGAAGGCCCGGTGGGCGGGCTCGTCTTCGGCCAGTACCGGCCGGATAATGACCCGGCGCCCGGACTTGGGCAGGACAGTCCATTCCTCCAGTTCCCGCGGATAGGGCTGGATGATGGGCTTGCCCGGTTCGTCCGCCAGGTCGATGGCCACGTCCACCGCCAGTACATGCTCGTTGTCCAGCAGCAGCGGGGAGATCTCCAGGCCCCGGATCTCGGGCTGGTCGATGACGATCTGGGACAGGGTAATGAGCACCTCGCACACCGAGCGGAGGTCCCGTTCCGGGTGGGTGCTGAACTCCTCCAGCAAGCGGGCCATGTAGGTGCGCCGCAGCAGTTCCCGGGCCAGCACCATGTTCAGCGGTGGCAGGGCAATCTGCCGGTCGGTCATGACGTTAATCTGGGCTCCGGCCGCGCCGCACACCACCAGGGGGCCGAACAGGGGGTCGCGGGTGATGCCCACACTGAAGGCAATACCATCGATGTGCCGGTAGGAGCGCTGCACGGCAAACCCCAGAAAGCCGCTTTCCGGGAAATGCTGCTGGTAGTCCTCCATCAGCTGGCGGCAGGCGTCGATAATGTCATTTTCATTGGTCAGGCCCTGGGCCGTGGAGCGGTAGCGTCCCTGGTCGGACTGGTATTCCATAAACGGATGGCAGGCGCGCTGGTGCATCAGGGTGACGTCCACCGGGCGCCGCTCCACTGAGAAGGCCTCAAGCACCTCTTCCACATCGTCACAGTAGACTGTGGGCACGGTGTTGATGTGGTAATCATTGAGGATGTCCCTGGCCTCCCGGTTGGTCAGGTGGTTACGGCCGGAGCGCTTGACGTTGACGATGATCCGGCGGGTGGCGGAATGGTCCGCAAAGTGGTCGGTGAACGACTCGGGGGTTTCCCCCAGCAGCCGCTGTACACGCTGGTGGTTGACGTGCTGCATAAAAGCCATGACCGCCTTCTCCGGCGAAAAGAAGGATGGCACGCCGGCCCGGTAGCATTCGTCCCTGGCATCCATGACGGTGCTCTGCCCCAGCCAGCAGGTGAATACGTTCAGGCGGGTGCCCTTGACCGCCTGCACCACGGCGTCGGCGATCTGCAGGCTGTCTTCCGTCAGGCTGGGGGAGTACATGATCAGTACATTGGAGATGTCCGGGTCCTTCGCCAGTATGCGGATCGCTTTGGCGTAAAGCTCCGGCGAAGCGTCGTAGTTCAGGTCGATGGGGTTCTTGCGGGTCCAGTAGGGGGGCAGAATTTCCGCCAGTTCATCAACGGACTGCCGGGACAGAGTCGCCAGTTCGCCCCCCAGCGCCGCCAGACGGTCTACCGCCAGCACCCCGGGCCCGACTCCGTTGGCCATAATGGCCAGCGACTCGCGCTTTAGCGGACGCATGCGGGTCAGGGTTTCCAGGGCGTCGAACATCTGGCCCAGGCCGTCCACCCGCAGTACACCGGCCCGCTGCAGCATGGCGTCATACACCGGGTCGCTGCGGTTCAGCCCCGCCGGCAGCTCGTGAGGAAACCATTCAGACTCGGGCACGCGCCCGCTCTTGACCGCAATCACCGGCTTGGTCCGGGCGGCCACCCGTACTGCAGACATAAAACGGCGGGGGTTGGGGATACTCTCAATGTGCAGCAGTATGGCCCGGGTCTGGGAGTCCTGGGCCAGGTAGTCGATCAGGTCGTCGTGATCGATGTCCATGGAGTCCCCCAGGGTCAGGAAGTAGGAGAACCCCACCCCCCGGGCAAAGGCCCAGTCGATCACGCCGCTGGCCACGCTGCCCGACTGGCCCACAAAAGCCACCTTGCCGGGCAGCGCGCCCATATGGGCATAGGTGGCGTTCAGGCTGCGGGCGGGCACCATCAGCCCGATGGTGTTGGGGCCCAGTACGCGGATGCCGGTTTCCCGGGCGGCCTCACTGACGGAATACATCAGTGGCTGGCCGGTTCTGGAATGGGCCCGGGACATTCCACCGGTCATTACCATGGCGGTGCGTACGCCGGCCTTGCCCAGTCGCCGGACTACCTTGGGCACAGTATCCGGCGGCGTGCAGACGATAGCCAGCTCGGGGCTGAAGTCCATGTGCGACACCCGGTCGACACAGGGCACCCCGTGCACCGATTCGTAACTGCTCTGGTTAATGACCAGCATCCGGCCCGGATAGCCACCGCCCAGCAGGTTACGCAGGACCATGCCCCCAAGGTTGTCGGCACGCTCGGAGGCCCCCACCACCACGATGGAAGAGGGGTTGAACAGGCTTTCCAGGTATCGGGTGCCCAAAATCTGTCTCCTTTTATAATAACGCCGGGGGGTAGCCCCTATCTTAGGCTGTGCGACCTTGATGTAAAACGAATTCCTCCTCCACATTGACTACGACCAAAGAAACACAGCGACACCCGGCAATCCCTGTTACCATAAATTGACCAGTTTATGCCCCGGGGGCTGTCAGGAACTTAACAATACTATGACAACAGCGTTTTTCTCCCATGACGACTGTGCCAGACACAACATGGGCGCGGAGCATCCCGAATCGCCCGAACGTCTGAGCCGTATCATCAGTTACATTGAGGACCTGGGCCTGGACCAGGAGCTGGACTGGGTCCGTCCCGACGAGGCCACCCGGGACCAGTTGATGATGGTGCACCCGGAGAAGTATCTGCACCAGCTCGACCTGATGCAACCCACCAAGGGGCGCGTGTTTACCGACCCGGACACGGCACTGATGCCCGACACCCTGCGGGCGGCGCGGCTGGCCGCAGGCGCCAATATCGAGGCAGTGGACATGGTGCTCAGCAGCCAGGTGACCAACGCCTTCATCTGTGCCCGGCCGCCGGGGCATCACGCCGAGCGCGCCAAATCCATGGGTTTCTGTTTCTACAACAACGTTGCCCTGGCGGCCATGCGGGCGCTGACCTTCCATCACCTGGAACGGGTGGCCATCGTGGACTTCGACGTGCACCAGGGCAACGGCACGGTGGATATCGTGCAGGGGGACGAGCGCATTCTCATGTGTTCCAGTTTTCAGCACCCCTTCTATCCCCACTCCCATGTCTACCGGCTGCCGGAAAACATCGTCAACGTGCCGGTGCCCGGCGGCTGTGAAGGCCCGGAATACCGCAAACTGGTCGAGGACGGCTGGCTGAAACGGCTGCAGTCATTCAAACCACAACTGGTGCTGATTTCCGCCGGTTTCGACGGGCACCGAATGGATCCGATGGCGGAAATGAACCTGGAAACGGAAGATTACCTGTGGCTCACGCAGATGCTGACGGCCGTGGCAAAGGAGCACGCCAACGACCGCATCGTCTCGACCCTTGAAGGCGGTTACAACCTGCGGGCGCTGGCGGAAAGCGTGGGCGCTCATGTCGGGGAGCTGGTAGGGGCCGGTCGCTGACC
>JBMCIH010000314.1:0-3695 GCA_048617055.1 Marinobacter sp.
GTTGACCCGTATGTATTGGCCCGGGCAGCAGAAGGTCATGGCCTGATAGGCGGACACCTGTTCATTGCCCAGCAGGCTGATGATGCGACCCCGGGTGAACCAGCCAATAGCGCCCCAGCTTCTCGATTCCGGCCCTGATGTGTACCGGGTGGGCTTGCCGGTGCCCACGGAAAGCAGCTGCAGGTTGTCCAGGGTGGCCCCTTCGCAGTGGCGCAGGGCTTCGGCAAGGGCACAGACGCTGGGATTATTGCTGATCACGCGGCCGTCGATCAGACAGTCCTCGTCGCCGGTTTCCAGGTGCCGCACCCGTTTGGTGGGGCAATGGGTAGGGGCGGCGCTGGTGGCGTCCGCCACGTCGCTGCACCGGAGCCGCCGGTGGGCGTCCTTGGTGCTCTTGAGCACCACCGGGTGGTTACATTCTACCCCGTGGGCCACCGCCAGCACATGCTTGCCATCCGGCACATCGCCGAGGGTGTGATCTCCGAAATAGTCCCGCAATACCCGGGTCTTGCCCCGGCCTTCGTATTTGGGGACGTTGATGCCGTCGAATTCGAACCAGCCCTTGTTGGGCGCGAAGATCACGGCGGCCAGTTTCGGGTTATACAGCTGCGAGATTTCGTCCATGGTGAGCCGGTGGTCCCCAGCGCCAGCGCACTCAGGGCGCCGGTGCTTCTGCCCGCCCCTGCATAGGCTGTGCCGTTGAGGTAGGGCGCTAAGAGCCCACCCAGGAACAGGGGCTTGTGAATAACTGTTGAACCAGCTTCTTAAATCAACTGCCCGCGTTCGTCCGCCATGAGCATCAAGGCCCGTAGATTGGGAGAGGGCATAGCCGGCTCCAGCTTCTGGTTTCTTGAAAACTACTGGCAACTCATGGGTTATCATTTGCGGGTTATAAACCCCGGTTAGGGGTATTCCCAGCGGTATGTCAAACCACCTGTGCCAAGGGGATCGACATAAAACTGACAGCACAGGCGTTGCCGGTCTTCCTGGCCCGATGTGGCGCGGGCACCCTCACACCGGGCCTCAGCCGGGGCATCATCACCGTTTCGAGGGTAACTGACACTCGCAGTGGCGCCTGCCCGGGTGAAGGGGCTTACCCGGGCTCTCCGGGAGCCGGACAGCTTATTACCCCCCGCTTGCTGCCTCTTCCTCGTAATGGGGATAGGAATGCTTGAGGGTGGCATGGTTCAGCAGCATTTCCGCCTTAAGTTTTTCTCCGCTGGCGTCGTAGATGCGTGAACGGACCCAGTAGGATTCGGTGCGCCGGCTTTCTGACAGCGCCACGATCTCCCGGCGAATCAGGTAGTTCTCGCCCACAAACAGCGGGCCGTCCACCATGCGGATTTCCTGGTCGGCAAACAGACCCACGGCGGGCTGTTTGACCGGGAATCCGGCCTCTTTACTGGTGTATTCGGCCAGAACACTGACCATCTCCAGGGGAATGATCGCCCGGCCCCAGGGTGTCGTCGCACCATCGCTGTACCAGGGGGAGTTCTCGGTGATGCGCTCGAGTTTCTGGTTCAGTGAGAAGGGGTACAGCTTGCCCATGTTCTGGTCCGGGTCCATGCGTACCGTTTCGTCCTTCTTGCCCTTCATGCCCACCTTCAGGTCCGAAAGAATCACCAGCTTTTCCGGGGCCCGAAGTTTCGCCATACGCTGGTCCAGCAGGGTGTCGCCGTCATCCGGTCCCAGGCTGGCACTGGCTTCCAGCACGGGAGTCCCGTCGGCTTTCTCGGCCCAGGCGCGGATCCGGGTGGCGCCGGGGACCGGCCGTTCGATAAAGGCGCGTACCTGTTCACCCTCGACCACCATGTTCTGGAAGTGGGCCGAGAAACATCCCCGTTCGAACCAGTCCTTTCCCCAGACCTCCGCCAGCAGCGGCGCGAACTGGCTGAAATGGGTAGGACCTTCGATGGGCCCGGCCTGGAAGCCCAGCTTCTCCGCCATGCTGTCGTCGTGGATGGAGGTGTGGCCACTGTATTCCTGGTCGGCCAGCATCTGGCGCGGTTCCCGCAGGGGGCCGCAAAGAAACAGGGGCGTATTGAAGCTCATGGTGTATTCCTTGTTGTTGGTCTATGGAAAAAGGCCTCTGCAGGCACTGGTCGTGCCGGCAGGGGACCTACTTTAGACGATCCGGGGCTGCAGTGGAAAGCCGGGGCGGCCTCCCAGGGAACGGATCAGTGGCCGTCCTCTGTCTCTCCCGTATCAGCAGTTTCGGTGGCAGGCAGAACCAGTACGGCGCAGCAGGCATTGACCGCGACATATTCCACCGTTGCCTTGCGCAGGGTCCAGTGGCTGCTGCCGCGCCGGGAAACCAGCACCATCAGGTCAGCGCCAAGCTGCCCTGCCAGTGGCACCAGCTTCTTGCCGGCCTGTCCGGCAATCACGTGCAGGGTGAATTCCTGGTTCAGGGGCAGGTACTTGCGGGCGAACAGGTCCAGGTGCTTGCGTACCTCTGCCTCCTTCTCTTCCGGTGCGTCCTCGGCGACGTGAGGAAAGAAGCCGCCACTGTCCGGATGGTAGACACTGACCAGGTGCAAGCCGCTCTAACACGCGTGCCTCCTCTGACTGTCTTTGGAATGGGGCAGCTGGTTTGCGAAATGCGCTAACGCTACCACAGCCGAAACTGCCCAGTCCGGTTCAGATCAATGTGCCGGTATCCGGCCGGGCCCTGTCAGCGCGTGACCGTAAGTGGCAGGTTGAGCTGCTGCAGCATAGTATCTGCCCCCGGGGCGTTCCACAGGCCGGATTCACGGCTGACCACCAGTTGTGATGCACCTTCTGCCTGCAGAGCCCGGCTGATCACAGCGGCGGAACCCGAGGGAATCAGCCTGACCCTTGCAGGAATGCCTTCCTGCTGCAACACGCTCAATAGCTCACCGGTGGATGGCGGATCATCCTCTGCGCCGGCGGGAATGAGAACGGTGAGCGGCTGGTGATGGCGGAGGGCGAGTTCCAAACTCAGCCGCAGGGCCCGCTGGTTGGCGTTCCGGTCGTGATTCAACAGTACGGCCACCCGGCTTTGTGGCCGCTGCCGGGGCTGGGTCCACACCAGCACATCGCCCGGCGCCTGGCGTAGCAGGGAACGGGCGGTGGAGCCAAGGCGGGCACCCGGCGGCCCGTACCAGCCCACCCGGCCCAGAATCAGCAGGTCATCCGGTTGTGCCAGGCCGAGGACTTCGCTTACCACCTGGCCGCGGCAGAGTTTCAGGCTGCGGGGGATGCCCCGCCGGTCCATGGTGGCTTCCAGGGACCGTCTTGCCTGTTCGGTCAGTGCCCGCATTCTGGCCTCGATCATGGGCAGATCGAGGGGCCGTGCCCGGCCGGAGCTGGCGCCCACTTCCCGGGCGAAGGCGTAACCGGCGGAGCGAAGCAGGTTGACCTCCTCCACGAAGATACCAAGCACTTCGGCGGCCCGTGCATGGGCGATATCCGCCGCCGCCTCCAGGGCAACGACAGCAGCCACCTGCGGGGGGCCGGACCGATGGCCGAACTCCAGGACCGCACCCTCTCCCTGCATTTCGACGCGGTGAGCCTGGCCGACATCATCACCTATCTCGGCGAGGAGCAGCAGATCAACATCATCGCCGATCCCGGTCTCGACACCCCGCCGGTGACCATTCACGCCGAGGAGCTCACTCTCGGCGAGCTGTTCGAATACCTCTCCCGCAACATGGGCATCACCTTCAACTTCG
>JBMCIH010000315.1:0-3688 GCA_048617055.1 Marinobacter sp.
ACCGGTGTGGTCACCACCCCGGACAAGACCAGCATGTTCGTGGGTATCCAGCACCCCAACGCCTGGCCGGAGCAGTCGGCGGAAGGTCATCCACGCTCTTCGGTGGTGGTCATCACCCGGGATGACGGCGGCGTTATCGGCGCCTGAACCCCTGACTGAACTGCCCAAAGCGCTGGCCTGTGAAGGGCCGGCGCTTTTTTTGTTTCAGGTCCGCGAAAGGCCGCCGATAACCGTAGCAGGACACCCGGCGAGCCCGAGCATTTTACTTAAGTCGCATTCACTCCCCGGGACGCTGCTGTATGCTGACCTGACTATAATATGAACAATACAACAATCTGAAGAGGTGACCATGGCTGAGGCGAACCGGTTTGCGCTGGTAACCGGGCTGCTGACGGTGCTGACCCCCGGCGCGGCAGCGGGGCTGGCGAGCTGGGCCAGTGACGGCAATCCATGGCTGGTGGTGCTGGCGGCGGTCATTGTCGCGCTGGTGTCGGGGATACTATGGTGGCGCTGGGTGCCGGGACCCCTGTGGGCGGCAGCGGGCCAGCTTGCCGGGGGCAATCTGGACTCCCGCCATTCCTGGTATCCCCGGTTCCAGTCCCTGCTGGAAGATGCACAGACCGGGCGGGCGCTGACCGAAACCCTGTCCGGCTCCGCTGACCAGAATGCGGTTTCCGCCGCCGGGGTTTCGTGGGCCGCCGACCAGCTAAAACAGCGGCTGGACCGGCAGGTCAGTGAAATCCGCCAGATGACCGACTACGCCAGCCAGGTTACCGAGACCGTGCGCCAGAGTGCCCGCAAGGCGGCCGAGGCGGCGGAAGTGGCCCGGGGCGCCAGCCAGCTGAGCGGGCAGGGCCGGGAAGCGCTGGGCAGCTCGCTGGACAATATTCGCCAGGTATACCAGCAGTCGGAGCAGAACCTGTCACTGATCCGTGAACTGGATGGCAAGTCGGACCGCATCCAGGGGGTGACCTCGGTGATTGAGGCCATTGCCGAGCAGACCAACCTGCTGGCCCTCAATGCCGCCATCGAGGCGGCCCGCGCCGGCGAACAGGGCCGGGGCTTTGCCGTGGTGGCTGATGAAGTGCGTCACCTGGCGGCACGGACCACCGAAGCCACCGCCGAAGTGGCCGGTGTACTGGCAGATGTGCGGACCGCCACCGCGAGTATCCTGGCAGGCGTGGAGGAACTGGCCCGTACCGTTGACCAGGGCCTGGAGTCGGTCCGGTCGGTGTCCGGTAACCTGGAGCAGATCGGCCAGCAGGCGGACCTGCTGGAAGGGGAAGTGGAGACGATTGCCGAAAGTGACCGGGACAATGAGCGCAACCTGGAGCAGATTCTCCAGGGCGTGGAAACCCTGCGGGACGGGATGGCCGAGAGCGATCGTGGCGTGGGCGAACTGGCTGGCGAGGCCACGCGACTGATGGAACTGGCGGAACAGGCCAACGCCGCCTTTGCCGCCAGCAGCCGGGCCAGTTACCACCGGTTCTTCTATGAGCAGGCAAGCCAGGCCGCCCGGGCCATCGGCGAGCGCTTTGCCGAAGCCCTGGAGCGGGGTGAGCTGACCGAAGCACAGTTGTTTGACCGGCAGCGCCGGCCCATCCCGGGCACCTCGCCGCAAAAGTACCACAGCGGGTTTGATGCCTTTACCGACAAGGTACTGCCCGCCATTCAGGAACCGGTGGTGGCCTCCCACGAGGCCCTGGTGTTCGCCATTGCCACTGCTCCGGACGGCTACGTACCAACCCATAACCGGGCGTTTGCCCACGCACCCACCGGCGACCCGAAGCAGGACCTGGTTCGCAGCCGCAGCAAGCGGCTGTTCAACGATCGCACCGGAGCCCGCTGCGGCAGCCATACCGACACCATGCTGTTACAGACCTACCGGCGGGACACCGGCGAGATCATGCACGACCTCTCGGTGCCCATCTTTGTCAACGGCCGGCACTGGGGCGGCCTGCGCCTCGGTTACCGCCCTGCGGCCAGCACGGGCAACTGAGCATTGGCCACGGAGGGCCCGGAGCACCTATACTGGGGTCACACTGGCCGGCACAGGAACAGCCCTTGAGCGACCCGGAGTTTATTCCCGCTGAGCAGCATAAACAGCGCTTCAATGAAGACCCTTTGTGGAAAGTTGTGGTGGCGGTATACCTGCTGCAGGCCCTGGCCATTCCCACCAGCGGCCTGATGGCCATCGCCGGTGTGATTATCAATTACCTCAAACAGGAAGAAGCCCGCCACAGCCCCCTCGATGCCCACTTCCGCTGGCAGATCCGCACCTTCTGGATCGCCCTGCTGTGGGCGGTTGTGGGTACCGTGACCACCGTCCTGATTATCGGCTGGTTCATCCTGCTGGGGCTGGCCATCTGGTATATCTACCGGGTGGTGCGGGGTGCCCTGGCGCTGAATGACGGGCGGGCGCCCTGAGTCCCCGCAGTGCGGCCCACGCCCTGGCAGATACCGGAAGCCCATCCCATGCTGAGTTACCTCCACGAGTACCATGCCGGCAATTTTGCCGATGTGCACAAGCATGCCTCGCTGTTGCTGGCCCTTTCCATGATGCAGGCCAAGCCCGCGGCCATTGCCGGTTTCGACACCCATGCCGGCAGCGCCGTCTATAACCTGGCCGGAGAACGGGCCCGGAAGACCGGTGAGGCGGAAGCCGGTATCCAGCGGGTGTGGCAGCTGCGTGACCGGCTCACGTCGGCGGACTGGCAGCCCCTGCTCGCCGTACTGGAACAGCTGAATCCACAGCAGGACAAGCTGACCCGCTACCCGGGCTCACCGGCGTGGTTCGCGGGCCTGCAACGTCCCCAGGACACGCTCACCGCCTTCGAACTGCACTCCGGCGAGTCGTCACGACTGCGGGCCTGGGCCGGCGACCACAGAGCCACCGTGGCTGAGGGCGACGGCCTGCAGGGACTGCTGCGGGCGCTGCCACCCCGGGCGCCCCGCCTGCTGGTGCTGACAGATCCCTCCTACGAGCTCAGGGAGGATTACCAGCGGGTGGGGCATACCCTGGCGAAGGCCTGGCAGAAGTGCCGGCACGGGGTTTTCCTGGTCTGGTATCCCCTGCTCACCAGTGGCGTCCACCGGGCATTGCCCGAGCATGTGTCCGGCAGTGGTGTGAACAGGGTCTGGCGCACTGAGCTGGCCCTGAACAGGCCACCGGCCCGAGGCATGACCGGCTCGGTCATGCTGGTGGTGAACCCGCCCTGGGGGTTTGCGGAACGGCTGGCGGCCATGATGGCGGAGGTTGCCGGGCCGGAGGGCCTGGATGTCCGCCATACGCAGGGCTGGCTGGTGCCGGAGTAGCGGGGATGTCAGACGACCCCGCCGTGGCATCGGAGAGGCCGGCCTTCCGCCGGCGCCCCATGCCATAAAAACAGAAACCCCGTCCGTGGACGGGGTTCTTTCCGGTGCAGACCTGCAGGCGGGCCATTGGTTACATCAGTGCATCAACCCGGTTACGCACACTCGGCTCACTGTTGTAGGCGGTGGCAATGGCGTTATAGGTCGGCACGTCGAGGCCGGCGTCCTCGATCACTGACACCATCTCGTCGTTGGCTTCCATCTGCAGCTCCTGGGCCTTGTCCTGGGAGTCGGCGTCCTCGATCTTTTCCATATACTCGTCGCGAATGTCATTGATGCCTTTCTGGGCTTCGACAAACTTGCGCAGTTCGGCGTC
>JBMCIH010000316.1:0-3688 GCA_048617055.1 Marinobacter sp.
CGCTGGGGGAAATCACCGAGCATGACCGGGGCGTAGCCTTCTGCAGCAGTGACGAGGTGCGGGACATGATCCGCCAGCGTCATGAGCTGATTCCCGCCACGGAGGATTCCGGCGGCCCGGCCCGGTATTACCGCATGCCCGGCAGCAAGACCCGGGTCGGTTTCATATCACCCCACTCCCATAATTTCTGCTCTACCTGCAACCGCGTGAGGGTCACCGTTGAGGGCCGGCTGCTGCTGTGCCTGGGCAACGAGCACTCGGTGGACCTTCGGCGGGTGTTGCGGGGCAACCCGGTAACCGATGACAAGCTGCGGCAGACCATCATTGATGCCATGGAGCTGAAGCCGGAGAAGCACCACTTCGAGGTTGGGGGGGACGTGCAGATACTTCGGTTCATGAACATGACCGGCGGTTAGCCTGAGTTACACAGGCCTGCTTGTTGTGGAATCTGGCGGCGGGGAACGGGGGGCTTTCGCCCCCACCGCAGGACCCCGCCACCGCGCTGCCAGGCTACATGGAATGGGGGGAATGCGGGCCCCATGCCCGACAACCCACTGCCGCCTTCATCCAAATGCTCCATGGTCACGTCGGAAAACGCCACCACCTCGCCGCCGTGCTCTTCAACAAAAGCCTCCGCGTCCGACTGGTCGCGACAGTTCCCTGCGGGCAATGGTCCAGATGCTGTACACGGCCGCCCCCCTGAAGGAATAGACGCCATTGCCCATTACGGCGATGGCATGCTCGCTTTCCCACAGATCAGGTTATCTGACGGTCGGGGAACCATGCTATACGTCCACGGGCTCTCCGCTCTTGATATTGTTCAAGCCAGCACGGCTCCCCGAAAAAATAGTTAAGCGATGACTGAAACTCACAGGATGGGCCTGAGGAACATCAGTTCAGCGCGACCGCCTGACCGCCCTGGTCCAGTGGCAGATAGCCGCCGATGTGGCCCATGCGGATGGATTCCACCATCATGGTGAGGGGCTGCTGTGCCTCGTCCGACGAGGGAGCCACCCCGCCACGACCCGACATGGCCGCCACGAACACCACATCCCAGTTCTGGCCGGTATGACGGGACTCTTCCACCAGATCCTGGAAACCCGCGACCTCGGCCGGCGATTTGTCAACGCACACCACCGGTGTCAGCGCGCCGCCCTCGCCCCGTTCAAAGGCGGCCTTCTCTTCATCGCTGGCATCATCGGGCAGCTCGGCCCGGCAGAAAACGAACAGCAGGCGCTGGGGTTCGGGTTGCTCCTGAACGGCCTGTATCAGGTCGTTGTAGCTGGCAATCATGGTGGTGTCCTTCAGAAAAAGGGGAAAAAGGCCGCCCCGGGAGGCGGCCAGGTCAGGGAGAAACCGTATCGCTGCGACGGTCCAGGACAGCCTGGCAGACCTCGTCGGCCGAGGCCTCGTCGTAACTCCGGCCATAACGCTTTTTAAAACCATACTCGTACAGGCGGACATGCTCGTCCGGCGTAACGCCAATGTTCTCAAGGCACGCCAGGGCGCAATGCAGGGGGCAGCCATCAATCACCGTAATCGGGCGTCCCGAGCGAGCGGTCTTCACCAGCGCCGGCACCTTGCCGCCGACGCCTGAGATGCAGGACATCTCGTACTCTCCGGCATGGTCGAGCTTCACGGCCGCGTTGTTGGCCAGCTGAGCCACATCGGAGCAGCCGGAGCATGAATAGATCAGCGGTCTGTGCCTGCGGACGCTCACAAGGCTCTCCCTGGGCTACCGGGTGAGTGATTACTGACTGATCTGGATCAGGCGCATGGGATCGGTAATGAACACCTTGCTGCGGTTCACCTGCACCAGGCCATTGCTTCTCAGGTCCGCCAGAATGCGCGAGAAGGTTTCCGGCTGCATGGCCAGGCGAGAGGCCACCAGGCACTTGGGCAGCGGCAGTTCCACCTCGCCCCCCTTCTGGCGGGCTCCTTCCGGCAACAGGTCGATCAGGTAGCGGATCAGCCGGTCACGGGCGCTCTGCACGGTCATGATTTCCAGATCGTGAAACCGGGTCACGGCCCGCATGGCATAATGCTGCAGAGCCGCCCGGGCGTAAGCCGGCTTGCGCTCCAGCAACTCCTGATAGACGCTGACGGGAATCATCAGTACTTCGCTGTTTTTCAGAGCCTCGGCGTAACAGGCATAGCGGGGCGGATCGGCGTAGATCATCACCTCGGCGAAGCAGTCGCCGGGATGCAGGCTGTCCAGTGTGCGGTCGACGCCGGAGGCATCGAGTCGGTACAGGCGCAGGTGTCCGGAAATCACGAAGAAGAAGTGGTGGGCCGGCATGTCCTGGCGGTAAAGCAACTGGTGGTGCCCCAGCCGTACCTGGCGGGAGTGCTGCACCACGTGGTCCAGGTCTTCGCTGTCCAGGGTGGAAAACAGCGGATGCTCCTGCAGGGCGGCGAGCTGCCCTTTCGCTTCTTCAAACGGCTTGTTGGCGGCAAGCAGTACCGGTTTTTCGTAGCGTCTCTCGGTGGTTTGTGCGAGTGCCATGACCGACTTCCTCTTAACTCAGTATTCTCTATGATGATTTAAATAATAGAGGGAGGCGGGGGGGAATACTGTCCCCCGATGGGGGTAGTCCGGCGGTTCTTGTTGAGTAATTGATTTATCTCAGCACAGTTCTGGAAAGACCTCCCGCCCGACAGACTCCGGACTTCGAGCAGGTAAGCTCACTGCATCAATGGCGAATCGGGCAGCTCCAGGTCTACTCCTTCCACCCCGGTTTCCGCCGCCAGTACCTGCAGATACTGGCGGAAGGCCCGGCGGGTGACGCTCTCGCTGAGGTACTGGCGGATCTGGGGCCTGACGTACTCGTAGGGCAGTTGCTCACCGTCGATACGCTGGTCGACCCGGACAATGTGCCAGCCGTAACGGCTTTCAATCAGTTCCGGGTTGAGACCTTCCTGCAGGTTCAGCACCGGGCGCTCGAATTCCTCGACGGTCTGACCCTTGCTGATCTGACCCAGGCTGCCGCCCTGGTGACGGGATTCGCAGGCGGAGTACTGTTTCGCCAGATCGGCAAAGCGGGCCCGGCCATCCAGCAGGGATGACAGCAGCTGGCGGGCCACCTCTTCCTGACGGATACGCTCCTGCACATCATCCGGCGCCGCCGCCAGCAGGATGTGGCTGACGGCCATCAGGGTCGGGCTGCGGAATCTTGCCGGGGTGGCGGCGTAGAAACGCTCGCAGTCTGCTTCGGTGGGGTCCGGCACGGTCAGTTCCTGCTCCAGAAGCCGGGCAATGCGGTCTTCCTCATCCAGGCTGTCCGACAGGCCCAGGCGGTCCGCCTCTCGCAGCAGCAACTCACGGATGACCAGGCTGCGGGCGGCTTCGTGCCACGCCTCGGCAACCTCTTTCGCCGGATGGTGCTGCATCTCCCGGGCGATGTCGTCTTCCGGGATCACTGTCCCGCCGACATGAACCGGCGGGAACTGGTTTCTTGGCTTGTCGGCTTCGCCGGTTGGAATCAGTTGCATGGGGGTTACCTCCAAAAGACGTTCTTTGCCACGGAATCCACGGAAGAACACGGAAAAGGAAAAGTTTTCAGCCACTAAATCCACGAAAGAACACGAAAGTAAAACCAGGTACCTCTTTGTTTTTCAGTTTTATCTTTCCGTGTTCTTCCGTGGTTTCCGTGGCAATCATTCCTTTCGCGGATTTCGTGGATTTAGT
>JBMCIH010000317.1:0-3679 GCA_048617055.1 Marinobacter sp.
CCGGTGAAGGCCGGCCTCCCGGGTCACCGGAAACGGAACCGGGACAGGAAGACAGGGCCCGCCAGCAGGCTGACGCCGGCGACGGCAACGATCACGCCCGGGGCCAGTCTCCGGGCGCAGACCAGGCCAGCGACGGCGAGGAACAGGCCGACGCCCTGAGCCAGTCCCGCGAACAGTGGTTGCGGCGCATACCCGACGACCCGGGCGGGCTGCTGCGGCGCAAGTTTCTGCAGCAGTCGCTTGAGAGAAACCTGCAACCGGACGAGAACGATACACCATGGTAACCGCGATAACCGGCGTCCTGCGCATCCTGCTGATTCTGTCTGCCTGCCTGCCGCTGCTGGCCGTCGCCCAGGGGCAGGAGTCACGGGTGGCATTCATCGAGCTGTCAGCCAGCCACGACGAACTCTACGTGCAACAGCAGCTGCTGCTGACGGTCAGACTCTATTACAGCAACCAGGTCATTCGCGGCCAGCTGGAAGACCCGGAACATCCGGATGCGGTGATTGAGCCGCTGGGCGAACAGAAGCAGTACCAGGAGGTGCTGGACGGTGAGCCCTATCGGGTGGTGGAGCGGCGCTACGTGATCTTTCCCCAGAAACCGGGCCGCCTGCAGCTGCCACCGGTGGACTTTCAGGGTACCGCCCGCCACCCCCGGGGCCATCACTACCGCGTTGCCGACTCCGCGGTACTCTTTGCCCTGCAGGTCAGGGACATTCCGGACGGTTTCAGCGGCCGTACCTGGCTGCCGGCGTCCGACCTGAAACTCGAAGCCGAAGGTATCGAAGGGCGCGGCCCGGTGTCGCCAGGCGCGGACCTGACCCGTACCCTGACCCTGACCGCCCGGGGTCTGCCGGCGACCACACTGCCGGAGCTGGAGCACGACTACCCGGACGCGGTGCGCAGCTATCCGGAGCCGGAACAGCGCCGGTCCTCGGCCACCGAGGAGGGCATCGAAGGCCGGCTCCGACAGACCGTCGCCCTGGTCCCGGTGCCGGGGAACAATGGCGAAGTAGTATTGCCGGAAGTCCGGATTCCCTGGTGGGACGTGGATGAGGACCGGGAAAAGGTGGCCGTGCTGCCGGAGCGCACCATCGAGCTTTCCGGGCCGGTGTCCCGTAACGGCCAGCCGGGTGATGGTTCACGGGAACCGGATACGGGCAGCTCGCCGGAGGGGAGCGGCGAGCGGCAGCCAGCCACGGCCCCCGGTTCGCACTGGGTCTGGCCCCTCGTGGCCGCCCTTCTGGCCCTCGGCTGGCTGGTAACGGCTGTGGTCTGGTGGCTGCAGGCGGGCCAGGCGGCCAGGAGGCCCGCGGTCACCAGGCGGGGAACGGCCAGTGAGCGGGAAGGGTTTGTTCAGGTCTGCCATCAGGCCGACGCCCTGGCTCCGGACTTCTTCAGTCGCTTTCCCGCCTGGGTCAGCCTGCTGACCGGTTGCCCCTGCACCACCACCAACGAGGCACTGAGACTACTGGACAACCGCCAGCTGGACCAGGCGGTCAGCCAGTGGCAGGAGCACCTGTTCCGGGACAGCGACAAGCCGGCGCCGGACGGGGCCGCTCTGGTACAGGCCCTGAAAACGGCCCGCAAGGCCCGTCTTGAGCGCCGGAAACACTCAGGCTGCAACAGCCCTGACCTGCCGGGCCTCTATCCGAACGGGCTGAACCCGTGACGGGCTGACGGTTGGCTCAGTGAAGCTGTTGGTCAATGGTCAGCACCACCGGTTCCCCGTCGTCGCTGTTCACCGGCACCGGTTCCTCCCGCAGGCCCTGGAAGTCACCCGGCTGGGGTGTGGCGGAGCCCGAAGGTGTGATCCGGGCGGCAAGCACCACCTCGTCGGCACCGGAGATCTTCGACTCCGGCGCCATGGCCAGCCGGTCATCCAGGCGCAGCTCCACCGGCAGCTCCCCCGCCGTCAGGCGGGCCACCGCCAGCGGTGCGGACCGCATATCCGGGGTACGGGCGTAGACAAACAGGGTGGTGTCCGGGGACACCTCGTCCGCAAACGCCTCGTCCAGTTCCACCCGCACGTTCACCCCGCGGTCGGACACGGCACCCGATCCGCTGCCACTGGTCTGCTCGCCCTGCAGCTCCTCGGGAACGTCCATCCCCAGCTGCTGGTAGGCGCGGGCAACCCCTTCCCGGATCGACGCCAGTTGCGGGTGATCCGGCGCCACCTCGATGATCTTCTCCCAGTGGCGGATGGCCTCCTCGAAATCACGCTGTTCAAAGGCGTGGATGCCCAGCAGCCCCAGGGTGTTGACCTCGTCCGGATCGTATTCCCGTGCGCGGTTCATGGCCCGGGTCACCTTTTCGGTCATCTCGCCCTGGCTGTCGAAAAACCAGGCCTGGGCGGACAGGCCCCAGGCAACGGCCTTTGAGTTTTCTTCGTCAGCTACCTCGGCCAGACGTTCAAACGCTTCAGCGGCCTGGGGGTAGCGCTCCATACGCATATAGCTTCGACCCAGCATGCCCCAGCCATCGGGGTTGTCCGGCTCCGCCTGCAGCCGCTCCTCGAGCTGGCGGGTGAGCTGATCCATGCGGGCCATCTGGTCACCGCCACCACTGCGTTCAATGTCCTGCATGGCCTGGTACTGCTCAACCTTGCCCAGCGCCCCCAACTCCTGGTACAGCAGGAAGACCCCCAGCGGCAGGATCACCACGGCGGCCACCACCACCGCCCAGGTACTGCGGCGCCGGCGGTCCATGCGCAGGTCACCCGCCCGGACTTCCCGCGGCGCCTGCTCCTCTCCCACATCGTCGAGCATCGCACCGGCCAGTTCCTCCCGCAGCATGCGGAAGTTTTCCTCATCGATAATGCCCTCCTGGAACTCCTCTTCCAGTTCCGACAGGCGGGTGCGGTAGGCCAGCAGGTTCTGGTTCCGGATATCCTCGTTTATGCGCCTTTCAGGGCGACCAAAGAACAATGGGTAGAGCACGAAGGCGAACGCCAGGCCAACCAGTAATGCGGTAATGGTCCAGAAAGTATTGGTCATAGGAAATCAGTCAGTTGAATGCAGAAAAGTGTGGGGCCAGAGCAGCTAGCGTTTCAGCAGCTCGTCCGCCTGGCGCCGCTGTTCATCGGTAAGTCCGGCACCATCCTCGTTGCCGCCGTCGTCGCCTGATCGCCTTACGATCACCACGATCACCACCAGGCCCACCAGCACCACGATGGCCGGCAGCAGCCAGAGAAACGCCGTGCGCGCATCAAAGGCCGGCTTGTAGTGGGCGAACTCGCCGAAACGGTCAATCATGGCATCGACAACCGTCTTTTCGTCGGCGCCCTCCCGAACCATGCGGTAAACCTCTTCGCGCATGTCCTCGGCAATGGGGGCGTCGGAGTCGGCGATGTTCTGGTTCTGACACTTGGGGCAGCGAAGCTCGCTCAGCAGTCGGTCAAACCGCTTGCGTTCGGCTTCCGTTTCCAGGGGATAGATGTCCTGGCTGTCGTTGTCCGGCTCGCCGGACTGGGCCCCGGCCACAGGGGCCAGCAGCGCAAACATCAGGGCCAGCAGCAAACCCCTCATGAGCCTTCCTCCTGATAGCGGTGGACAACCGGCCCCAGCTTCTCCTCCCAGACTTTGCTGTTGACCACGCCCACATGGCGATAGCGCACAATGCCCTGCTTGTCGATCACGTAGGTTTCTGGAGCACCGTACACACCCAGGTCAAAACCGAG
>JBMCIH010000318.1:0-3663 GCA_048617055.1 Marinobacter sp.
GGCTATGTGGTGCGCCGGCGCGATGAGCTGGTCAACACCTGGTGGGGCTTTATCAAACCTGTGCTGGTACTGGGGGTGGCATCGGCCCTGCTGGTAATACAGCCGGACTTCGGCGCCACAGTAATTCTGATGGCGGCGGCGCTGGGCATGATTTTTCTCAGCGGTGTACGGCTCAGCCGCTTCATGCCGCTGATTGCGGTCTGTGTGGTACTGGGGGCCGTGCTGATCATTGTCCAGCCATACCGCCTCAAGCGGGTGGTCAGTTATCTGGACCCCTGGCAGGACCAGTACAACACCGGCTACCAGCTGACCCAGTCACTGATCGCGTTCGGTCGCGGGGAGTGGTCCGGTGTCGGGCTGGGTAACTCCATCCAGAAACTGTTCTATCTGCCGGAGGCCCATACCGACTTCATCTTTGCCATTACCGCGGAAGAGTTCGGGCTGCTGGGCTCCATGGCCATTCTGGCGCTGTTCGTGGTGCTGGTGCTGTCAGGGTTCATTATTGCCCGCAAGGCGGAAAAGCAGGGCATGGGGTTTGCCGCCTGTTTTGCCTACGGCCTGACCCTGCTGCTGGGACTGCAGGCAATGATCAATATGGCGGTCAATACCGGCCTGCTGCCCACCAAGGGTCTGACCCTGCCGCTGGTGAGCTATGGCGGGTCCAGCCTGCTGGTGGTCTGCATCAGTATCGGCATCCTGGTGCGTATCGAGATGGAACGCCAGCAGCAGCTGGCCGCAAAGACGGCAACAGCACCCCGGCCGGCGCGGCCAGGGGGGGCATCATGACCCGGCGTTTCCTGATCATGGCCGGCGGCACCGGCGGCCATGTGTTCCCGGCGCTGGCAACCGCCCGCATGCTGCAGCAGCGCGGGCATGAGGTTCACTGGCTGGGGTCCGCCGGCGGTATGGAGGAGCGCCTGGTCGGTGATACCGACATTCCGCTTGCCACCATCAGTGTGTCCGGGCTGCGGGGCAAGGGCCACCTGACCCTGCTGCTGGCGCCCTTCCGGCTGGTGCGGGCGCTCTGGCAGGCGCTGCGGGTCATGGCCCGGGTCAGACCGGACTGCGTGGTTGGCATGGGCGGGTTCGTGACCGGGCCGGGCGGCCTGGCCGCCTGGCTGACCCGCCGCCCGCTGCTGGTGCACGAACAGAACGCTGTTGCCGGCATGACCAACCGTATCCTGGCCCGGTTTGCCGAAACCGTCATGGAGGCCTTTCCGGCCAGCTTTGGCCGCAAGGTGGTTACCCGCTGCACCGGCAACCCGGTGCGCTCTGACGTGGCCGCGCTGCCGGCACCGGAGCAGCGGCTGGCCGGTCGCACCGGGCCCGCTCGCCTGCTGGTACTGGGCGGCAGCCTGGGCGCCCGGGCCATCAACGAGAAGGTGCCGGCGGCCCTGGCGCTGCTGCCCGTGGAGAAACGCCCGCAGATCCGCCACCAGTGTGGCGAGCGCAACCATGAGGCGGCCTTGGCGGCCTATGAAGCGGCCGGCGTCGATGCGTCGGTGGAGCCTTTTATCAGGGATATGGCCGAAGCCTACGGCTGGGCGGATCTGGTGATCTGCCGCGCCGGTGCCCTGACCATATCCGAGCTGTGTGCCGCCGGTGTCGGTGCCCTGCTGGTGCCGTTCCCCCACGCGGTGGACGATCACCAGACCCGCAACGCCAACTACATGGTCGGGGCGGGGGCGGCCTTGCTGATGCCGCAGCACAAACTGGACGAGCAGCTGCTGGCGGACTGCCTGGCGGAGCTGTTCGGTGACCGGGAACGCATGGTTGACATGGCCCGTGCAGCCCGTACGCTGGCGCGCCCCGATGCAACGGAGAGAGTTGTGAATTACTGTCTGGAGGCTGCCCATGTCTGACATTACCAACCCGCCACTGGTCTACCAGGTGCCTGAGATGCGCCGTATCCGCCGGATACATTTCGTCGGCATTGGTGGCGCGGGCATGTGTGGCATTGCTGAAGTGCTGAAAAACCAGGGCTACGAGGTTTCCGGGTCCGATCTCAAGGAAAGCCCGGTCACCGACCGCCTCAAGGGGCTGGGTGTCAGCATCCACATCGGTCACCGCGAAACCAACAGTGAGGGGGCCGACGTGGTGGTGGTCTCCTCCGCCGTCAGGGCCGACAACCCGGAAGTGGTTTCCGCCCGCAGTCGCCGGGTACCGATTGTGCCACGGGCAGAGATGCTGGCGGAGATCATGCGCTACCGCCATGGCATCGCCGTTGCCGGCACCCACGGCAAGACCACCACCACCAGCCTGATTGCCTCGGTGCTGGGTGAGGCGGGTCCCGACCCCACGTTTGTGATCGGCGGCAAGCTCAACAGCGCCGGCACCAACGCCCAGCTTGGCGGGTCCCGGTACCTGGTGGCGGAGGCGGACGAGAGCGACGCGTCCTTCCTGCACCTGACACCGGTGATTGCGGTGGTGACCAATATTGAAGCAGACCATATGGACACCTACGACGGTGACGTGGCCCAGCTCAAGAAAACCTTCGTCGAATTCCTGCACAACCTGCCGTTCTATGGGGTGGCGGTCATGTGCCTGGACGATGACTACGTGACGGAGATCCTGCCCCGGATTTCGCGGGCGATCATCACCTACGGCATCGACCGGGAGGATGCGGACTACCGTGCCACCGCTATCGAGTCTGATGGTCTGCGTACCCGCTTCACGGTCAAGCGTCCCGGTGGTCGCAGCGACCTGTCGGTAGAACTGCGCATGCCCGGGCGCCACAACGTACTCAATGCCCTTGCCGCCATCGCCGTGGCGAGTGACGAGGGTGTGGACGACGCCGCCATCTGCCGCGGGCTGGCGGGCTTCGCCGGTGTCGGCCGGCGTTTCCAGGTGTATGGCGACTACCCCGTCGGTGGTGGCAGCGTGACCCTGGTGGACGATTACGGCCACCATCCCACCGAGGTGGAGGCAGTAATCCGCGCGGCGCGGGAGGCCTGGCCCGGACGCCGGCTGGTCATGCTGTACCAGCCGCACCGTTATTCCCGCACCCGCGACCTTTACGAGGACTTTGTGCGGGTGCTCTCGGAAGTGGACACCCTGCTGATGATGGACGTGTACCCTGCAGGCGAGGCGCCGGTGCCCGGAGCCGACAGCCGCTCCCTGTGCCGCAGTATCCGCCAGCGGGGCCAGGTGGATCCGGTCTTTGTGGATGACGCCGGCGACCTGCAGACCCTGTTGTCGAACATCCTGCAGGACGGCGATCTCCTGCTGACCCAGGGCGCGGGCGACATCGGGGGCGTGGCGGCAAAACTTGCAGCGAATGGAGTGACTGGACGTGGCTGAGGCCAGGAACCGGACTTTTCAGGTAGACGAGCAGACCCGGACCGCACTGGGCCGCGTGGCCGTGTTCATGGGCGGTGATTCCGCCGAGCGGGAGGTGTCGCTCAAGAGCGGGCAGGCGGTCACCCAGGCCCTGCAGGACGCCGGCGTGGATGCCTTTGCCCGGGACATCACCGGCTGTCTGCTGGATGCGGTCAGCAATCCGGATTTCGACCGGGTGTTTATCGCCCTCCACGGCCGCGGCGGAGAGGACGGCACCCTGCAGGCAATCCTGTCCCAGGCGGGCATTCCCTACACCGGCAGCGAAATGCTGGCCTCCGCCCTGGCCATGGACAAGCTGCGCACCAAGTTCGTGTTCGCCGGCTG
>JBMCIH010000319.1:0-3662 GCA_048617055.1 Marinobacter sp.
GGGGGCGGCCAACGAGGTCAGTCGCTGTCCGGCTGCTGGTAGCGGATGTCGGTTATGTACCAGGTGGCGGGACCTTCCGGCGTGCGGACCACCGCCTCGTCGTCCACCTGCTTCTTCAGCAGGGCCCGGGCCATGGGCGAGTCAATGGAGATATAGCGCCTGTCCAGATCCAGTTCGTCATAGCCGACAATGCGAAAGCGCCGGATCGCGCCTTCCTCGTTCTCCACTTCCACCCAGGCACCGAAGAACACACGGCCTTCCTGTTCCGGGCTGTAATTGACCACCTGCAACTCCCGGGAGCGGCGTTCCAGATAGCGGAAGCGGCGGTCGATTTCCCGCAGGCGCTTCTTGTTGTACTGGTAGTCAGCGTTCTCGGATCGGTCGCCCAGGCTGGCCGCCCAGGTCACCTTGCGGGTGACGTCCGGGCGCTCCACCCGCCACAGGTGATCCATCTCCGCCTTCAGCGCCTCGAAACCGGCGCGGGTGATCAGCCTGGCTCGCATGGCGGTTCAGGCAGACTCGGCCACCGGCTCGTACTTGTGCAGCACGTCCCTGTAAAAGAAAACGAGGGCCTGCCGTGCCTGATTAAGCCGGGCACGGGACACCTGCACACGGTCCTGAAGGTACATAAGGAAGAGTTGCTGATCAGCACTTTCCAGAGCCTCCGGTGTCTTGGGTTGGTGGAACAGCACGAACCGGGCAATCCAGTGCAGATAGGTCTGTTCGGCTCGTTGATTCAGTTGCTGGCCACGAATGGCGTCCTGCACTCGCCGGAACAGGCCGGGCTGGCTCTGTTCAAGCGTTTCGGTCAGATGCATGGGGCTTTCCTGTTGATGATCTGCGCGCCGGGTACCGGGCTGTTGTTGTTATAGTGGCGGCATGATATGACAATCGCTTTAATACCGCAAAAGCCATCGTAAGGAAAATCATGAAACTCGAGTAATGTCGATGCCGGGCCGGTTCCCGGGCGGGTTGGGGTCAGCTCCGGAATTCATCCAGCCGGTCAATGTAGCGCTGCATGGCTTCTTCCCGCGACATACCCTTGAGCTTCTCCCAGGCATCGAACTTGGCGCGACCCACGAAGTCCATCACGCCGGGGCGCTTGCCGGTGACATCCCCTTCGGTGGCCTGCTTGTACAAGGCGTAGAATTCCAGCTTCTGTTCATTGGAGGGGCTGGCCTGGCCACGTCCGTTCTGGATGTAGTCGACCGCCTCATTGAACCGGGTTTCAAGATCACTCATGGCAGTTCCCTTGTTGACAGTGAATTGCGCCCGGCACACTAGCCGGCGCTGGACAGTATAGAGCCGGTTCCGGTGATGGTGCCAGCCCGGTGCGGCCCGGGAATGGCTGTCCCCCAGTTGCGGGGGTGACCCCGGGGCCCTGACTGGCTATGCTTGGAGCCAGGACACAATAGACACAAGACAGGGAACCCCATGGAGAAACACACCAGATCCCGCCGACGCCAGGCATCGCTTATCCTCCTCCTGCTGCTCCCGGTAACTGCCGCGGCCCAGACCGACACACCGCAAGAAGAGATCCGCATTACCGTCACAGCGCCCCGCCTGGACCGGGACCTCTACGCCACTCCGGCCGCGCTCACCAGGGTCAACCAGCGGCAGATCCGCCAGGGGGAGCAGGGCGTCCGGCTGGACGAGTCACTGGAATTCGTGCCTGGGCTCTACCTGCAGAACCGGGACAACTTCGCCCAGGGCCAGCGTATCTCCAGCCGGGGTTTCGGCGCCCGGGCGCCGTTTGGTATCCGCGGGCTGCATATCCGGGTGGACGGTATTCCCTACACCCTGCCGGATGGCCAGGCCCAGATCGATGCTGTGGATCTCGCCAGTGCCGACGGCGTCGAGGTGATCCGGGGGCCGTCGTCGGTGCTCTACGGCAACGCCGCCGGCGGCGTTATCGACATCACCACCGCCGATGGCCGCCGCATGCGCCAGTCACCGGTGCTGGAAGTGCAGGGGGGCAGTCACGGCCTGAGGCAGGCCGGTGTCCGCGCCGGTGGCGAGCAGGGGGACTGGTTCCATGCCCTCAGTGCCTCTGCGCTGCATTCCGATGGCTATCGGGATCAGAGTGAGGTGGAGAAGTACCTGTTCAACGGCAAACTGGGCTACCGGCTGGACGACGAGCGCACGGTCACGGCCCTGCTCAACCTGCTCGATACCCCCAAAGCCGAGGACCCGGGTGGGCTTGGCCGGGAAGCCGCCGAAGAGGATCCGGAACAGGCCTGGCAATTTGCCGAGGCGCTGGACGCCGGCCAGTCGGTGGATCAGCAGCTGGTGGGCGCCCACTATCGTGACCGGGGCTTTGCCGGCGGCGCCCTGGACCTGCGGGCCTTCTACAGCTGGCGTGATTTCGAGCAGCAGTTGCCGTTTCCGGGCCCCAGCCTGATCAATTACCAGCGGGACTATTATGGTGGCAGCCTGGAGTACAGCCGGCAGACCTCGCTGGCCAGTCGTCCGCTGGACTGGGTTATGGGCCTGGATGTGGGCTGGCAGGAAGACGACCGGGGGCGCCGGGCGGTGGCACCCGGCGGCGCGGTCACCGGCACCACCGCTGACGAGTTCCAGCAGGCGCAGAGTACCGGTGTCTTTGCCCAGGGTGAGTGGTCACTCACCGAAAGGCTGGGCCTCAGTGCCGGGGTTCGCCATGACCGGGTGGCGCTGAGTATCGATGACGACTACTTTGGCGATGGCAGCGATGATACTGGTGACCGTACTTTTCGGGAATGGTCGGGCAGTCTCGGGCTGAGTTACCGCTATCGGCCTGCCCATCAGGTGTACGCCACCGTCGGCGATGCCTTTGAAACCCCCACCTTTACCGAATTTGCCCGCCCCGATGGCGGAGGCGGCTTCAACCGGGACCTAGAGCCGCAGCAGGCCCGCAACTACGAACTGGGTGGCCGGGGGCTGTTCGCTAACGGCCTGGAATACGACTTGGCGCTGTTCTCGGTAAACGTGGACGATGAGCTGATTCCCTTTGAGAACGGTGACGGCCGGACCTTCTATCGCAATGCCGGGCGCACCTCCCGCGATGGGCTCGAAGGGGCGCTCACCTGGCCTTTCCTGCAGGCCTGGGAGGCCCGCAGCAGCCTGACCCTGGCCCGGTACCGGTTCGACCGTTACACCACGGATGAGGGTGACGATCTCTCGGGCAACGACCTGCCCGGCCTGCCCCGGACCCTGTGGCACGGTGCCCTGGCCTGGCAGGGGCCGGGCGGGCGCTTTGCCGAAGTCAGCGCCCACTACAAGGGGGATTTCTACGCGGACGATGGCAATACGGAAGCGGTGGACAGTCACTGGCGCCTGGACCTGAAGGGGGGCGACCGCTGGCCTATCGGCTCCGGAACGTCAGTGGAAGTGTATGGCGGAATCCGTAACCTGCTGGATGAAGATTACTTCGAGAATGTGCGGGTCAACGCCAATTATGGCCGCTACTACGAACCCGCGCCGGGCCGGACCTTCTACGCGGGTATCGAACTGGGATTCTGATCAGTCATCGAACTGTCAGGCCAAGAGTGCACCGCATAAGGTCTGGCGGCTTGTGGGGCGAGGATAGCTTTCTTCGCCGCAAGCCAACCTCCGGGGGTGCCTCCCCCATACGGACACTCAGTCTCAAAGCAACCCTTAATCCGCTACGGTCAGCTGATTAC
>JBMCIH010000320.1:0-3654 GCA_048617055.1 Marinobacter sp.
CAATCTCCTGCCAGTAACGCCTGGAGACGGCCGAAAGTCTTCTCTCCTGTTCCTCGATCCTGCTGATGACCGCCTGTCGCTCCCGTTCCAGTTCCTCCGCGCTCATATCCGACAGCCGCTGGCGGTAGGCATCGGCGAACTCGGCCACCGCCTGGTCGATTTCCTCGCCACTGGCCTTCGGTGACTGCACCACCAGACCGATAGCCGGCGTCTCCAGCACTTCGAAGGGCGAGGCGTATACCACATAGCCAAGCTGGCGGGTGGTTCGAAGCTCTTCATAGAACGCACCGCTGATGATCTGGCTCAGCAGGCGATAGCGTGCCCGCTCGGTGAACCCGGTGTCCTCACCCTGGCTATAGCGCAGGTAGCCGGTGTCCGGATGGTCGACATTCAGTTCCACTTTTGTCTGACCCTGCGGCAGGTCCCGCACCTGGCTGCGACTGACGTTTACAGGCTCGGCATCGTGCAGCAGCATGGCCTGCGCCTGTTGGGCGGTGTTCAGGGCAAGGGCTCTGGTCGCATTGCCATGCACCAGCATGACAGCGTCGGTCTGGCGGGTGAAGTCACGGGCAAAGTCCCGGAGGTCCTCAACGGAGACGGCCTTCGCCGCCGCCAGTTTTTCCTCGTTGGTCCAGGCACCCCCGATCAGGGCGTCCTGAACCAGAGCGGTCGCCTGGGTGACAGGCTTCTCCCGCAGGTTGTTGCGCAGCTCTTCGATCAGTTGCTGGCGGGCTATCCGGAAGCGCTGTTCGCTGATCTCCGGGTTCGCCAGGGTGGCCATGATGCGATTGACCAGCACCGGCAGCCGGTCATGGTAGCCGCCTGCCTGAATGGTCAGACCACGCAAATGCGGGTAAACCCGGTAGCCCAGTCCGGCCAACCGGGCCGGGTAGGCCCAGGGGTTGAGTTTTACCGACACAGCATCGGTCAGCAGGTGAGTCAGAACCTGCCCTTGGGGAGATGCTTGAGTCAGCGGTGAGCGCAGGCTCAGGAAGATGTTGGCTTCCGGCCGGCCGAAGCGGGTGTCGCGGGCATGCCAGAGCTCCAGGTTGTCCAGCGAGGCAAGCTTCTGCGGATGGTCCATGGAGGGCCCTTCCAGCAACGAAAGATCTTCCGGAATGAACGGGTTCTCCTCCGGCAGGTCGAGCTGTTCTGCCATCTTCGCCACACGGTCGCTGCCTTCCGGCAGGGTGATATTGGTCTGCAGCTCGTAGGGGGTGTCGTACCAGTTGGTCTTGCTGGCTTCGTCCTCCGGCAGGGGCTCGTCGGACTGCACCGCAATCAGCACGTTGTCCGGTGTCAGATGCTCCAGCAACTGGCGATACTGGTCCGGGGTGTATTCGGTCATCATCCAGCGGGCCTGCAATACGTCCTCCGGGGCCACCTCGTCCATCTCCATGGACAGCTGCATCACCAGGTGGAGTGGCTCCGGACGTTGCTGGTACCGGAAGTCGATTTCCGACAGTTGTTGTGCCTCTATGAACCGGAACCGTTCGATGCCCTGGTTTCTGACCCGCTCGATATACTCGAAGGCCAGGGCGACAATTTCGTCCTCGTGGGCCAGCCCTTCCTCGGTCAGGGACATGCTCAGCTCGAAACTGGTGTGCTCACCGGTATCGGTGCCACTGCCGGCAGACAGGCGCTCCACCCATCCCCGGCCCTTGAGCACGTTGAACAGGCTGCCCGGGCCTTCGTGCCCCAGCAGCTCGGCCACATAGTGCAGGGGCTTGGTGCGGTAATGCTCCCGCTGGGACGGAACCGGAAAGATCAGCTGCAGGCGCTTGATGTCTTTCAGCGTCTGTATCTGCACCCTGGCTGGCAGCTTGTCCTGCTCGAACAGGGGCTCAGGGTGTACCTTTGCCTTCAGGTCGCGGTTCTCGATGGCACTGAACCGGGGCCGGATCATGGCCTCCAGTTCGTCCAGGGACTGTGGGCCGTAAACGGCCAGCGACATCAGGTTGGCGGAATACTGGTCTTTCCAGAACTCGATAAGATCTTCCCGCAGGGGGCGGTCGTCGGTGTTGTCCAGAGTCACCAGGTTGCCCACCGAGAACTGGCTGAAGGCATGCTCGGGGTTGGCGATGGCCTTGCGCACGGAGAAATACCGGCGGCCGTCGTCCTTCAGGGAAGCGCTGTACTCGGAGTGGACGGCGTTACGCTCCCGGTCCACCAGTTCCGGGGTGAACAGGGGGGCGGCGAACTGCTGGGAAAAACGGTCCAGGGCGGGCTCCAGGTAGTCCGGCTGGATATCGAAGAAGTAATTGGTGTCCTGAAAGGCAGTGAATGCGTTGTGGCTGCCGCCATGGCTGCGAATGAACTGCTGGTATTCGCCGGGGTCGGGGTATTTTTCGGTGCCGAGAAACAGCATGTGCTCCAGAAAGTGAGATAGCCCCTCGCGCCCGACAGGGTCATTGCCGCTGCCTACCGACACGTTCATGGAAGCGGCGGCCTTGTCGGCATCCGGGTCGGATATCAGCAGTGCCTCAAGGCCGTTTTCCAGGCTGATGTAGCGATACTCATTGTTGTCAGCCGGGCTTTTTACCGGCTCTACACGGTCCTGGGCCTGGACGGCTCCGGCCAGCATCAGCATGGCCAGCAGAGTGGTAAGCCAGGCCAGGGGGAAGCGGGCGACGGGCGTTATCCTCATGGGGTACTTCCTTACTGGTTGTTACTGGAAAGTGGTCGTGGATTGGTCAGTGGACCTGGCCCTGGCTGGCCGCGTCCGGGTTCTGGTCCAGCGTCTTGCGGGCCAGTGCGGTTGCTTCGTCAGCACTGAGCTTGCCAGAGGCAATGCGCTCCAGTACCGAGGCCATGACTGCAAGGGCCTGGCGCTGTTCGGCAAACTCCGCCTGAAAGGCATCGTCGATGGCCTGGTACACAGCCTGTATTTTCGCTTCGCGGCTGCCGCTGTCGGTGGCCGTGTCGTTGATGGCCTTCAGGCAGGCGCGGGCAATGGAAATGTAACGGTCGGTGTTGTCCGGGCTGGACATTCACTGGTCTCCTGGGTTAGGGATTTTTCCGGAACAGGTCATTGGCGTCCGGATAGTCTCGGACCGGGATTATGGCATCTGGTTCCCCGGTATGTCCCGTCCTGAGCCGGGCAGGCTGAATCAGATCAAAAGTTTGCGGCATCCGCGTTTCGCGATCGCCTTTGTTGGCATAGAGTAAGTATCGGGACGTTCATCATAAAAACAACGCAGGGCAGGATGATCATGGCTTATTTTCTGACGGGTGGTACCGGCTTTATCGGCCGGTTTCTGGTGGAAAAACTGCTGGCGCGGGGCGGCGAGGTATACCTGCTGGTCCGCCCCGCTTCGCTGGGTAAGCTGGAGGCTCTGAAGGAGCGATGGGGTGAGGGTGCCGACCGGGTACACGCCGTAGAGGGCGACCTCACCCAGGCGGGTCTGGGGCTGGACAGCAAGACTGCCAGTGCCCTGGCCGGCAAGGTGGACCACTTTTTTCATCTGGGCGCGGTCTACGATATGGCCTCTGACGAGGTCACCCAGCACCAGGCCAATGTGGAGGGCACCCGCCACGCGCTGGAGGCCGCTTCGGCCTTGGAGGCCGGCTGCTTCCACCATGTCTCTTCCATCGCTGCGGCGGGGCTGTACCAGGGTACATTCCGCGAGGATATGTTCGAGCAGGCCACCAGGC
>JBMCIH010000321.1:0-3644 GCA_048617055.1 Marinobacter sp.
CTCCCGGAATCTCACTGCCAGTACGGCCTCCGAGTACTTGGTGGCCATACCCACCAGGGCGGTCAGCCACATCCAGAACAGGGCGCCGGGGCCCCCCAGGAACACGGCGGTGGCAACACCGGCAATGTTACCCGTGCCGATGGTGGCAGAAAGGGCGGTCATCAGGGCCTGGAAGGGTGGGATTTCCCCCTGTTGTTCGGCATCGCCGCCGGTCCGGCCCTGCCACATCAGGCGGAAGCCTTCCCCCAGCCGGAAAATGGGCATCAGTTTGAGGCCAAGGCTGAGGAACAGCCCGACCCCGAGGATCAGAACCAGCATGGGTGGTCCCCATACCAGTCCGTTGATATAGGACACCAGGTTGCTGACTGCTTCCATTATTGTCTCCTTGCACAGCCCCGGACCGGTGACAGGACCCGGGTGAGATTGTCGGTTTTTCTGGTCCGTTTGAATTTTAGTCGCAGATTCCGGTATGTAAATGTTTCAAATCAGTGGCTTGGATTATTTCGGCCCAGTGTGTGAGAAAGTGAACATTTCGTTTTGGCGACTTCTTGCTAAGGTAAGGGTGTCCCGGCTGGCAAAACGGCCGGGCGCAAGAACCAGACAGCAGGGATCAGCCGGCATGGCCGGTGCGACAACAACAGGACAAAAAGAAACAGGAGGACGTTCATGATGCGCTCGCTGAAAGCCTCGGACATCATGTGGAACCATATCGAACCGGTGCGCCTGGGTACGCCCCTGCCCGCCGTGGTCAAGCATTTGCTGCAGAACCATGTCACGGGACTGCCCGTGGTGGACAGGGAGCGGAAGGTGGTGGGCTTCGTATCGGAGCAGGACTGTATCCATGCCCTGCTGGTCAGCAACTACCACGGCGAGGGAGAACCCTCGGTAGACGATGTCATGAAGCGGGAGCCGATCACCATCAGTCCGGAAATGTCGGTAGTGGACCTGGCCCAGAACCTGGGGCACGGCAGGCCCAAGGTCTATCCGGTGGAGGACCACGGCCGGCTGGTCGGCATCGTCACCCGCACCTCCATCCTTGCGGAACTGGCCCGGCTCGGGGCCGGTATCGATGTGGGCCGGTTCGCCGGCGCCGAGTAGCCCGGCCCGGGCGCGGGCCGGGCTCAGGGGCTGACTTCCAGCAGTAGTTTGCCGGTGCTCTGGTTACTCTCCAGGTAGGACATGGCTTCGCCGGCCTGCCGGATGGGCCAGGTGCGGTCGACGACCGGCCGGATCTCACCGCTTTCCAGGCGCGGCCAGACATGCTCGTAGAGGGCGTCCATCACCTCGCCCTTGAGGCTGACCGGCTGGGCCCGCAGCGTGGACCCGATCAGGCGCTGGCGCTTCATCAGCATGACACCGGTATTGATATGAGCGTCCGCGCCCCCCATGCGGCCTATGAGCACGATGCGCCCTTCCGCGTTGAGGCACTTCTGCTCTTCAGCAATGTAGTCGCCACCTACAGGGTCGAGCACCATGTCGGCCCCGCCCCAGTCCCTGACCGCGTCGGCAAAGGAGCCCTGGTGACGGTTCCAGGTGCCTTCGGCGCCCAGTTCACGGCAGAAAGCGAGCTTGTCGTCGCTGCCGGCAGTGGCAAACACCGGGTTACCCATGGCCCGGGCGAGCTGGATGGTGGCGGTGCCGACACCGCTGGCGGCGGCGTGGACCAGCACCCGTTCCCCCGGCCTGAGGCCGGCGACCATGTACAGGTTCATCCAGACGGTGGCGTAAACCTCGGGCAGAGCCGCGGCCTGCGCCAGCGTGAGGCCTTTGGGGACCGGCAGCACCTGGACGGAGGGCACATTCACCCGGCTGGCGTAGCCGCCGCCGGTGAGCAGGGCACAGACCGGGTCGCCCGGCTCCAGGTGGGACACATTCTCCCCCACGGCGGCCACCCGCCCGCTGACTTCCAGGCCCAGGATTTCAGAGGCGCCCGGCGGTGGCGGGTAGGCGCCCTTGCGCTGCATCAGGTCGGCCCGGTTCATGCCGGCCCAGGCGACATCAATGGCCACCTCGTCGGCGGCGGGCGCCGGCAGGTCGGGCACGTCGGTCCAGTTCAGGTTCTGGTCTTCCACGGTAATTGCTTTCATGGCGTCTCCTGTTCGGGCTGGTCCGCTCACGGGAAGGACCAGCCATACGGCTCATCGGCCGGGAAGGGTGTTCAGCAGTGCCTGCAAGGTCTTGCGGGTGACCGGCTTTTCCAGGTGAGCATCGAAGCCGCTGTCCAGGCACCGCTGTCTGTGCTCCTGGCCGGCATGGGCGGTGCAGGCCACCATAGCCGGCACCCTGCGACCGCTTTCCCTGAGCCGCTGGCGGGCCTCTGCGAGAAAACCATAGCCATCCATTCCCGGCATCTGTATGTCCACGAATACAACGTCAGGGTCCACGTTGTCCAGTATCGCCAGGCCCCGCCTCGCCGATCCGGCGGAATACAGCTGCGCCACGCCCAGATAGCCCAGCATCGATGACAGGATACGCCGGTTGACATCATTGTCGTCGACAATCAGCGCCTGTTCGGGTCGGGGTGGCGCCTCTGAGACCTTGTCAGCGGGCCCGGCCGGCGGAGCTTCGGCCAGCGTCAGCTCGAAGTAAAAGCGCGCGCCCTGGCCCGGCTGACTCTCCAGTGCCAGCTCACTGCCCATCAGGCGAAGTAACTGCTGGCTGATGGACAGACCCAGCCCGGAGCCACCATGGGCGCGGGTGACGGAATTGTCCAGTTGCTCAAACTGCCCGAAAACCCGCTGTTGATCCGCCGGAGGAATGCCGGGGCCATCGTCGCTTACCGACAGGGCAACCGTGCACAGGCCATGGCTGACAGGACTGGCGGTGGCTTCGATGCGTATTTCCCCCTGCTCGGTATGCTTCACGGCATTGCTGACCAGATTCATGAGTATCTGTTTGATCCGGGTGGCATCCCCCGTCAGCCAGAGGCCATCCAGTCCCCTGGTCTGCAATCTCAGTTCGGTGCCGGACTCTGTGGCACGGGCCCGGAACAGTTCGGTGACCTCCTGCAGTTCCGCCTTCAGGTTAAGTGGCGCCAGATCCAGACTCATACGTCCACTCTCGATCTGGGCCAGATCGAGCAGGTCGTTGAGCAGCCGCAGCAGGTGCCGGGAAGACTGGTTCAGGGTCTGGACCAGTGGCAGCAACTCGCCGGAGGCTTTGTCCTGCATCAGCTCTGCCACCCCGAGAATGCCGTTGAGGGGCGTGCGGAGTTCGTGGCTGATGTTGGCGAGGAACTGGCTCTTGGCCCGGTTGGCGCGGGACGCGACATCCAGAGCCTGAGCCGTCTCGATGCGGAACTCCAGGCATTTGGTGACCTGAGAGGCCAGCAGTCTGAGGATCTCCGCTTGCTCGGGTGAAATCTGTCCGGGCTCGGGGTCGAAGACGCACAGGGTTCCCACGGCCAGGCCGTCGGAGAAGACCAGGGGCATGCCGGCATAGAAGCGGATACCGGGCCTGCCATAGACCAGAGGGTTATCAGCGAAGGTCGGATCGGCAGCGGCGTCGGTGACCACGAACAGCCGGTCTTCCAGGATGGTATGGCCGCAGAAGGAAACGTCCCGTTCCGTTTCGGTCATAGGCAGGTTGCCGTGGCAGGCCTTGACCCATTGCCGGTGGCGGTCGATGAACGAAATGATCGCATA
>JBMCIH010000322.1:0-3642 GCA_048617055.1 Marinobacter sp.
CTGCAGGGGGTCCTGCAAAGAGCTGACCTGTTTACCAGCCACCATGTTGAGAAAGAGCGGTTATCCACGCGTGAGCGGATGTCGCACATTCTGTCGGTTCTGCAGGGAGATCGCTTTGTTACCTTCGAGAGCCTGTTTACGCTTGAGGAAGGTCGGCTTGGTGTGGTGGTTACGTTTCTGGCCACGTTGGAGTTGGTGAAAGAGCAGCTGATCGAAATTGTTCAGGCGGAAGTGCTCGGGCCCATTCATGTCCGTGCCAGGGCCGTAAGCTGAAGGACCGGGAGACACTATGAACGAAGAGCACCTGGCACGTATTCAGGCGATTGCGGAGGCGGCATTACTGGCGGCCGGCAAGCCCCTGTCTCTTGAGCAATTACGTGAGCTGTTTTCCGAAGATGAGCGGCCGGCCCGGCAGGTTATGGAGCACGTGCTGACGATGCTCGAACGCGCCTGTGAGGGCCGGGGCTTCGAGCTCCGCAAAGTGGCCAGCGGCTACCGGTTGCAGGTTCGGGAAGAGTTTGCTCCCTGGGTGGGTCGACTGTTTGAAGAAAAACCGCAACGTTACTCCCGGGCACTGCTGGAAACCCTGGCCCTGATTGCCTATCGTCAACCTATCACCCGCGGTGAGATTGAGGATATTCGCGGGGTTACGGTAAGCAGCAATATCATTCGAACCCTGCTTGAGCGAGAGTGGGTGCGTGTGGTGGGGCATCGGGATGTGCCGGGCCGTCCGGCCATGTACGCCACCACCCGCCAGTTTCTGGACTATTTTAACCTGACCAGCCTTGACGAACTGCCACCACTGGCCGAGATCCGTGATCTCGAGGAAATCGGCCGGGAGATCGAGCAGGAAATGCAGGCGGAAATCCAGTTTGATGCGCCGGAGACTGATCCGGACGCCGGTAAGGACGCCTCATCGCGGTCCGAGGGGGAGGATACCCCGTCTGAGAGCCACACCACACTTCATTAAGCGAACAAGGATTCATCATGGCGTCTCAACGCCCCCCCAAACAGCCCCAGCAGGGCGCCGCACCGGCATCCGGCCAGCCCGAGCGCCTGCAGAAACTCCTTTCCCGCGCCGGCGTTGGTTCCCGGCGGGAAGTCGATGCCTGGATCCAGGAGGGCCGGGTAACGGTCAACGGCGAGGTGGCCAGCCCCGGTGACCGGGCCCTGGCCAGTGACCGCATCGCGGTGGACGGCAAACCCGTGGAAAGCCGGTCCGCTGATGCGGTGGTGCGCCGGGTACTGGTCTACAACAAACCGGAAGGGGAGGTGACCACCCGCAATGACCCGGAAGGCCGGCCCACGGTGTTCGACAGCCTGCCCCGGCTGAAGGACCAGCGCTGGATTGCGGTCGGGCGGCTGGACATCAACACCACCGGCCTGATGCTGTTCACCACCGACGGCGAGCTGGCCAACCGGCTGATGCACCCCTCCGGCGGTATCGACCGGGAGTACGCGGTGCGTATCTTCGGGGAGGTGGACGACGACATGATCCAGCGTCTGCTGGACGGGGTGCTGCTGGAAGATGGCATGGCGGCCTTCTCGGACATTTCACCGGCCGGTGGCAAGGGTCAGAACCAGTGGTTCCACGTCACCCTGATGGAGGGGCGTAACCGGGAAGTGCGACGCCTGTGGGAGTCCCAGGGGGTCAGGGTCAGCCGGCTCAAACGGGTCCGATACGGGCCGGTATTCCTGCCCAGCCGGCTCACGGTGGGGCGCTGGGAAGAGCTGGATCAGAAAGGCGTTGACACACTCAGCCGTGCGGTTGGCCTGACGCCGGTGGACATGCCCGCCAAAACGCCCGGGGAGCAGGCCGAGCACGAGCGGCGGCGCCGCAAGGCGCCATCCCGGGGCAGCAAAAAGCCTGGCGGGGGTAACCGCTGGCAGGTGGACGACAGGCCCGCCAGACCGGCCCGCCAGAGCGTAAAGCGCCCGGGTAAGGCCTGACCCGGTTACTGGCTGATGCCTGATTCGCTGGCGATGACATGGGCCACGCGGGTACAGTTACGGCCCGCGTCCTTGGCCCGGTAGAGGGCATCATCGGCCCGGGCCAGCCACTGGTCCGGGGTCTCACCCTTGCGGCGGGTGGCAACGCCGGCACTGGCGGTGACGCGGACTTCCGTACTGCCGGCCATCACTCGGATGGTGTGGATGGCCTCCCGGATACGATCGGCAATCTGCTGACCGTATTGGCTGCCGGTGTGAGGCAGGACAATGGCGAACTCCTCGCCGCCAAAGCGGAATATACTGTCGCCATCACGGGTGGCAGTGCGCAGCGCCCTGGCCGTGGCCTTGAGGATATGGTCTCCGATCACATGGCCATAGCTGTCGTTGATCTGCTTGAAGTAATCCAGATCACACAGGATCAGGGTGAAGGTGTCACCATGGCGGTCACCCAGGCTGCAGTCCCGGGCCAGCTCCATGTCCAGGGCACGCTTGTTGGGTATTTCGGTCAGCCCATCAGTCAGCGCGGCCTGCTCCACCAGGGCATACTGGCAGGCGTTCCGCAGGGGGCAGATCAAAATGCCCAGGAAGAACTCAATGGCTTCCAGTTCCTCCTCGCTGAAGCGGGTCCGGCGGTTCAGCGACAAGGCGCCGTAGTTTTCCCCTTCCAGTGTCAGCTGATAGTCACACCGGTGGACTCCCCCCATGCCGGTGGTGTATACGAAGTCCTGGTGGCCAAGCCGGTGCCGGTAGACCAGCTGTCCGAAGGGCATCACGTTGCCCAGTTCCTCAGCAAAAACGCCCAGCAGCTGCTCCAGTGACAGGGTCATGCTGACCCGCCGGTACAGCCGGGCGACCGGATCGTCCGCCTGGGTCCAGGCAGTACGGGCCTGATTGAGCGCCACCAGGCGGTTGCGGCCTGTGGAAGAGCGTTCGAGGTTGGTGCGGTTATTTCCTGCCATGTCAACAGCCTTTCCGGAACGGTTTTGCAGGCATAAGCACGCGCTGTGCCATGCAAAAAAAATGCTTTTAAAACAATGTATCAGAGCGCTTCGTGTAGAGTAACTATCCGTATCCGGCCAAAAGCGGCAATTTTTTGTCACGGCACAACCGGCTCCGGCCGGTGCCGACGGGAATTGGGACCGGGTCGGGCTGGGCAACCTGGAACGGTATGGTAAACTGCGCCGTCATGCCATTATCCGCCAGGGCCAGAGGAAAACTCACAACAACATGCGGCTGAAGTCCATCAAACTCGCGGGTTTCAAATCCTTCGTTGACCCCACCACGGTGCCATTCCCGTCAAATATGACAGCCGTGGTGGGCCCCAACGGTTGTGGCAAGTCAAACATCATCGACGCCGTGCGCTGGGTCATGGGTGAGAGCTCAGCCAAGTACCTGCGGGGCGAGTCCATGACGGACGTCATCTTCAACGGCTCCAGTGCCCGCAAGCCGGTGGGCCAGGCCTCCATCGAACTGTTGTTTGACAATTCCGACGGCTCGGCACCGGGGGAGTTTGCGCGTTTCAGCGAAATCTCCGTTCGCCGGCGGGTCTCCCGTGAAGGACAGTCCGATTACTTCATGAATGGCGCCAAGTGCCGGCGGCGGGACATCACCGATCTGTTCCTGGGTACCGGCCTGGGCCCGCGCAGCTACGCCATCATCGAGCAGGGCATGATCTCCCGGCTGATCGAGGCC